>CBFGPU010000052.1:0-9067 GCA_965650715.1 uncultured Haloferula sp.
TTGATGCGGACTGGGTCATGGTGCCAAAGGCATTTTGCAATGAGGCGTTCCAATCGGGAGGATTGGCTTTTCGGGTATTTGGCGTCAAATTGTTACGGTGCCAGTCTACCATCCGGGATTGCAAACCTTCCACCTCCCGCTGGCGGAGGGCTCGGTGACTTTGCGCGAGGGGCTGCGGCGATTGATGGAAGTCGGAAACTCTCAGGAAGAGGTGCCCCTGATCGTACGCTTGATGGAGAATCCGGCGTTCGACATGCCGCCTCTCTCGATGTTCCGGGGGCGGGTGAATCTGGAGCAGCATGATTGCATCCACCTGCTGCTGGGACGGGGGACGACGCTGATGGACGAGGCATTCACGATCGGCTTCACGATGGGATCGACGAAGCGGATGAGCACCTCGGCGACGGATCTCTTCGCGGCGGTGGCGGAGCGGATTTACCCGAAGGCGTATCGTTTTCCGCTGCCGTCGGTGCGGGTGTTCCGGGATGCGGTGCACCTCGCGTCGATTTCGAATTGCCGGAGGCTCGATGCGGTAGATTTTAAAGCATTGATGGATCTGCCGTTGCGGGAGATCCGGGAGCGGCTGGGAGTGGAGGAGGAGCTGTTGACGGCGTACTACCGGATCGAGGCGGCGCGGAATCCGGATATCGCGGCGTGCCAGAGGCTGGTGGCGTGATGGCTTGCCTCGCGATCAGTTGCCGCTGGCGAGGGCGACGAGGATCGCCTTCTGGGCATGGAGACGGTTTTCGGCTTCCTGGAAGATGACGGCGGCGTGCTTCTCCAGCACCTCTTCGGTGATCTCCTTCCCGCGGTAGGCGGGAAGGCAGTGGAGCACGATGTGACCTTCCGCGGCCTGCTCCAGCAGGGGGCCATTCACCTGGAAGGGTCCGAAGGCCTCCTCCTTGTCCTGCTGGTCTTCCTGGCCCATGGAGAGCCAGACGTCGGTGTTGATGACGTGGGCGTCCTTTGCTGCAAGTACGGGATCTGTCGTAACGGTGACGTTCGGAGCGTCGAGCTTCACGAGGAATTCGGCGGGCGCCTGATAGGCGGCGGGTGCGGCCACGGCGAGTTCGAAGCCAAGCCTCTTCGCCGCCCACATCCAGGAGATGGTCATGTTCGAGAAGCCGTCGCCGATGAATGCGATCTTCTTGCCCTCCCATCCGCCAAGCACCTCTTTTACCGTGAGGAGGTCGGCGAGGATCTGGCAGGGGTGCTCGTCATCGGTCAGCGCGTTGATGGTGGGGATGCCGGAGTAATCGGCGAAGTCCACCACGTCCTGCTGCGCGAAGGTGCGGATGATGCAGCCGTGGACCATCCGGCCGAGCACGCGGGCGGTGTCCTTGATCGGTTCGCCCCGACCGAGCTGGATATCGTTCTTCGAAAGGAACATCGGGAAGCCTCCGAGTTCGCGGATGCCGACTTCGAAGGAGACGCGGGTCCGCGTGGACGACTTCGTGAAGATCATCGCCCAGGTCTGTCCGGCGAGCGGTTGCTGCGTATGATAGCCGCGCTCCGCCTTCAACTTCACCGCGTTGTCGATCAGCGTGGTGATCTCGGTGGCGCTGAGCTCTTCGATGGAGAGAAGATGTTTCATGGTTCGAGTGGCCAGGGGCCGGGGGTCAGGGATCAGGGTGGAGAAGAAAGACGCCGCTCCAGGGCGTCCATGAGGCCGTTGAGCATGCGTCCAACCTCTGCGGAAAGTTCGAGGAGGTGATCATGGACGCCCCTCAAGGTTCGAGAGGACATCTCTAACGATCGCCAGCGCCTCGTCCACCTCGGCGTCCGAGACGTTGAGCGGCGGCAGAAGGCGGATGGTCTCGGGGCCTGCCGGTGGAGCGAGGAGGCCGGCTTCGAGGAGCTTGCCGCAGACGAAGGCGGCGGGCAGCTTGCCCTCGGGAACCGCAAACTTCGCGGTGTCGAGGCCGATGCCTAACAGGAGGCCGATGCCCCGGACTTCGGTGACGAGCGGCGATTGCCACGACGCGATCTCCTGCCGGATACGCTGTTCCTGCCGGAGCACGTTGGCGGCGAGATTCTTTTCCGCGGCTTCCGCGAGCACGGCGAGCGAGGCGGCACAGGCGAGGGGACTGCCGCCGTAAGTGGTGCCGTGCGAGCCGGGACCCATGAGCGAGGCAAGCGTCTTGCCCGAGGCATCGATCGGCCGGTCGGAAAGCCAGAAGGCACCGATGGGGAAGCCGCCGCCCATCCCCTTGGCCCACGAGATCGCGTCCGGCTGGACTTCCGGGGCGATGGCGCGCCAGGCCATCGGCTGGCCGCAGCGGCCGAAGCCGGTCTGCACTTCGTCGAGCATCAGCAGCAAGTCATGTTTCTTGCAGAGGGATGCGACGCCGCGCAGGAATTCCGGTGTGACGACATTCACGCCGCCCTCGCCCTGCACCGGCTCCAACAGGATCGCGGCGGTCTCGGGCGCGATGGCGGCTTCGAGAGCGGCGAGGTCGTTCAGCGGTAGGTGGCGGAAGCCGGGGAGCATCGGGTCGAAGCCTTCCTTCACCTTGTCCTGACCGGTGGCATTGATGCCGCCGAGGGTCCGGCCATGGAAGGACTTCGTGAAACTAAGAACCTCGTACCTCGGCGCGCCATCGGGAAGAGGCCGGGCATGGCCGAAGCGCCGCGCGGTCTTGATGAGGCCGTCGTTTGCTTCGGCTCCGGAGTTCGCGAAGAAGATTTTCCCCGGCAGCTTCACGTGGTCCTCCACGATCACGCGGGCGAGTTCTTCCTGCTGCGGGATGGTGTAGAGGTTCGAGACGTGCAGGAGCGTTTCCGCTTGTTCCCGGATGGCCTGGACGAGCCGCGGCGGGCAATGGCCGAGAGCGCAGACGGCGATGCCGGTGCAGAAATCGAGGTAGCTTTTCCCGGCATCGTCCCACACGCGGGTGCCCGCGCCGCGGACGAGCGTGACGGGGAAGCGGGCGTAGGTGGGCAGGACGTGGCTCATGGGAAAGGGGCGGACGCTAGCGGTCTTGGCGGGATTGGCAAACCGGGAAATTGGGGCGGATTGGTCGGGTAGGGTCGCGTTCATGGTTCGGAAACAGGGGTGGAGGCTTGGACAAGTGGAAGGGGTTCGGGCACCGGGGCCGGTTGCGATTTTCCCGCCGCGACGCGCCAGGTGGCGAGGAGGGTGAGTGCAGCACCGGCGAGTTCGAGCGCGCTAAGGCGCTCGCCGAAGATCAGGAAGGCACCGGTGGCGGTGACGACGGGTAGCAGCATCTGGATCGATGATCCCTGCGAGACCGGCAGCGTGCGGTAGGCGTTGGTCATCACCAGTTGGGAGATACCGACGATGACGGCGGCGGCGATCAGGACCGCATGGCCGAGGGCCGGGAGTTCGACGGCCTTTTCCGCCCGGAGCGGCAGGGCGAAGAGGATGCTGTAGAAGCACTGCGAGGCATAGATGGTGCCGGCGTGTTCCGTAGCGCGGAGCTTGCGGATCAGGACCACGACGATTCCCGCGCCGAGGGCTCCTGCCAACGCCACGAGATCCCAGTAGGAGAAGCCGTGCGTGGCGTCTCCTTTCACGAAGGCGAGGAGCCCCGCGAAGCCGGCGACCATCCAGAGGAGGGCGTGGCGGGAGATCCTTTCCTTCAGCCACCAGGCGGCGATCAGGGTGGCGAAGATCGGGTAGGTGAGATTGAGCACGACGGCCCGGGAAGCACCGAGGGTGGCGATGGTCAGATAGAAGGCGGCGGTGGCGAGGGCGCCGATGATGCCGCGCAAGGCGACGAGCCGGCTGCCGACGAGTGATTTCAGGGACAGGCCGCGGCCGAAGCCGTAGAGGCAGGCGACCATGATCATGCCGAAGGCACCGCGGTAGAGGATGCCCATCCAGCCGTCCGCCATCGGCAGATGGATGCTGAGCGCACGCATCAGCAGGGTGTTCGCGGCGAACAGGATCACCGAGAGGAGCATCAGGGCGATGCCTCCCGGGTCGGAGTGTGTAGTCGGTTTCATCGGATCATGGGTGTGGATCCGGAAACGGCGGGCGCGGGGAAGCAGGGAATTAGCACTTCCTCCGGGGGCCCTGGGCCGCGTCCGGAGGTGGCAGGGTGCCATCAAGCTCCGAACGCACCCGCGCGCCAAATGGCGCGGGCGGCGAGTCGGACGATGTTGCGATGGTTCGCGGGCACGGGCGGGGATTGGCAGGCGGGCGGTGGAAAGTCAAGGATACATTGGAAAGCACTGCCGGTTAGGCCGGGCTTGCATGCCTCCCGCTCCGTGCCGACACTGCACCCGATGTTCGCGCCGAGATGGAAGAAAGAGGCGAAGCTCTTGTACAAGGGGGCGAAGAAGTACATTCACTACAAGCGCGACCTGCTGAAGCCGGACCGGATCGACGAGATCGAATCGCGGCGCGCGGATTTGCTCGAGGCGATCAAGGCGAACGACAAGGAGAAGACCGAGGAGGCTTCCAAGCAGCTCCGCAATACCTGCGAGAAGGCGCTGCCGAATTTCCCCCAGCAAGCGGCGTGGGAGGAGAACGTGGAAGTGATCTTCGTGGCGCTGGTGGTGGCGCTGGGCCTGCGGGCCTACGTGGTGCAGCCATTCCGGATCCCCACGAACTCGATGCAGCCGACGCTGAACGGGATCAACATCACGGAGACGGATGGGACGACGCCGTGGTTCGGCAAGCGGGCGCTGGACTTCGTGCTGCGGGGTCGTTCTTACAAGACGATCATCGCGAAGAATGATTGCCACGTGACGGACGTCAGGGACCGCTCCTGGTTCTTGTTCACACGCACGGAGGTGAGCCTCAGCGATGGGAGCAAGGTGAAGATCGCGGCACCGGACGGAGAGACGAAGCGCGCACTTGGAATTTCGACGATCAGGGATCCGCGCGGACAGCTGAAGTTGGAGCGCTCCTTCAGGAAGGGCGAGACGATCCTCAAGGGAACGATCGATGCGGGTGATCTCGTGCTGGTGGACAAGGTGTCGTATCACTTCCGCAAGCCAAAGCGGGGCGAGGTGTTCGTTTTCGACACGCGCGGAATTCCCACCGGTGGTCGCGATGCAGCCCGGATGGGAGACCAGGCAGCGGGCACGCATTACATCAAGCGCCTCTGCGGGGTTCCCGGCGATACGCTCTCGATCTCGCCCCCGAACCTGTGGGTGAATGGCAAGATCGCCCAAGAGCCCGGGATCCAGCGCGTGATCCAGGCGGAGGGCCCTCACAAACGGCTGAATCCAAATGGCTACGAACTTGCGCGGCCGGACTTCAGTCATCCGCGGCCCTTGGGTTCGATCGACCAGAAGTTTTATCTGAAGGACGAGGCTCCTCCGGGCATGCGCGAGTATGCGGCGCTGGGTGACAATACCGGGAATTCGCTGGATTCCCGTTACTGGGGCTCGGTGAAAGAATTCAACCTCGCGGGGCCGGCGTTGTTTTCGCTGTGGCCGATCACCAGCGGGCATTGGGGGCTTATCCGGTGAAACTCCGCAAATGCACGCATGGTAAGAATGGCACTTCGCGTGCATCGTACCGCACCTTTCCCCATGACCGATTCCGCTGAGATCACCCGACAGGCGAAATCGAACCTCGCCTTCGCGCTGCAAATTTTGCCGAAGGAGCGGCGCGAGGGGATGGTGACCTTCTATGCGTTCTGCCGGGTGGTGGACGATCTGGCGGATGATCCGGAGCGGCCGATCGCGGAGCGGGAGGCGGCCCTGGCCGCTTGGAAGGAGGGGCTGGAGCAGGGTTTTGCGAATCCCGACCCGCTGCAGGCGGAAGTGGTGGCGCTGATGGAGCGGCACGCGATCCCGTCGCATTTGCTGACGGCGATCATCGACGGATGCCTTATGGACCTGCGGCCCCGGCGTTTCGGGACCTGGGAGGAATTATCGCAGTACACCTACAAGGTGGCCTGCGCGGTGGGTTTGGCTTCGCTGAAGGTGTTCGGGGCGGAAGACCCGGCTTCGGAGCGCTATGCGGTGGCGCTGGGACATGCCTTGCAGCTCACGAATATCCTCCGTGACGTGGGCGAGGACCTCGGCAACGGCGTCCGGATCTACCTGCCGCTGGCGGACCTGGCGCGGTTCCAATACACCGAGCGGGATCTGATCGGGCGGGTGCACGACGGGCGTTTTGTCGCGTTGATGAATTTCGAGGCGGAGCGGGCGGAAGCGTTCTACCGCGAGGCGGTGGAGGCGATGCCGAAAGGCGACGCGAAGGCCCTCCTGCCCGCGGAGATCATGCGCTCGATCTACCAGAGCCTGCTGGAGAAGATGCAGAAAGACGATTTCAAGGTTTTCGACCGGCGCTACAGCCTGTCGAAGGCGCGGAAGATGGCGATCTTCTCGAAGCATTTCTTGCGCCTGGGGCAGACGGCCTGAATATTCGGGCATCGTCACCGTCCGATTGGCCGCAATGAAAGTGCTCGTAGTCCTGCCGCTCGTCCTCGCCTGCGCCTCCTGCATTTACCCGGAGCCGTATCCCGAGCCGCGTTCGCCTTATTATCGTCCGGACGGCTCGCGTTATTCCCCCTACGACCGCGGCCCGGCGGCGGGCCAGCGTCCGGACGGCTACGGGGCGGAGTCGGGTCGTTACGAACCCCTGACCGAGGAAGGGACCGGACCGCGCCATCCGGACACGCGCCCGGCACCCGCGCCGCGGATCGACGATGATTTCGAGCCTGCTCCGGCCCCGCAGCCGAAGCCGCGTCAGGAATATCCGGTGGCGGAGGCCACGGAGAATCCGGGCCGGGTGATCAGCCCGTATGCGCCCTACAACGTGATCGACGTGGAAGGCTTCAAGAGCGGGGCGCTGGCCAAGGATCCGTCGAACGGGAAGATCTTCCGGGTTCCTTGACCGCTCCGCGGCGGCCCGGGCTACTACGCTCGTAGTAGGTCGGCGCGATCACTCCTTCGGGGGAAGAGCCGCGCCCTGGCCGGCCGGCCGTGCCGGAGCGGGCCGAGCGACTGGGTTGATGTTGTAATCCGTTTTTTTTCAGCTGTTTGGGCATGATGAATTGGCGGGTTTGCCGGGATTCATGAGGTGAATTCTGCGGGCGGAGGGGACGGTTTCGGTTGGTGGAGCAGGAGGTTTTTCCTACGGGGTCGGGCAATCCGGCGGGCGAACCCATCCTGCCGGAAACCCCAACCCAACCTAACCCGATGAAACCCTCCCTTGTATCCGGAAGCCGCCTGCCCCGTCGTTTCCGGTGTCCCGATGCCCGCATCGCCCTATTGCTCGCGGCCTCCTCCTGGCCCTTGGCCCTCACCGATGCATCCGCCGCGAGCAACTCGTGGATCGCCGGCGGCAGCGGCGACTACAGCGATCCGACGAAGTGGACCGGCGGCGTGAACGTGCCGAACTCCGCGGCGGACAGCGCGAGTTCCGACGGCACCGGCTCGGTGATCAACTATCTCTCCACCGACAATTACACGCTGAACGCGCTGAACTTGAATCTCGCGAGCGGTGCCACGGTGTTCAACCAGAGCGGCGGCTCGCTGGTGCTGACCACGCTCGGCTTCGGCGGTGCCGGCGGTTCCCGCAATCCCACCTACAACCTGAGCGGCGGCACACTCAGCACGAGCACCTTCACCTGGGGCAACGGCAGCAACGCCCGCTTCAACGTGACCGGCGGCACCGCTACCCACAGCGGATCGGCGGTCACCATCGGCGTGGCCGGCGGCGCGAACGGCACGATCACGGTCTCTTCCGGCAGCTTCAGCCACGCTGGCACGGGCCAGGTTCAGCTCGGGACCGCGAACGGCGGCACCGGCGGCATCCTCATGACGGGCGGGACCTTCAACACGAACTCCACCGCCTTCCGCATCGGTGCCCAGGCCGGCGGGACCGGAAACATCACGCTTTCCGGCAGCTCGATCTTCAATGCGAACGGTGCCGGTGCGGGCACCATCTACCTTGGCAACAACGGCGGCAGCGGCAACCTGACCTTGAGCGATTCGGCGCAGTTCAACGGCAGCCAGTACGTGCTCTCGGTCGGCCAGTTCGGGAACACGGCCAACAACAAAGGCACGCTCACGATGTCCGGCACCTCCACGCTGAGCGCCAGCCGCATCGTCCTGGGCGGCGACAACGCGGCGAGCGCGATGATCGGCATCGTCAATCTCGACGGCGGCACCATCTCCACCGGATCCATCCGGCTCGGATCGAGCAGCGTGGCAGCCGGCCTCACCGCGAACGTGATCCATGCCAATGGAGGGACGATCAAGGCGACGACTCACGCGAACAATTCGAACTTCTTCCAAGGTGCCTTCGTCAACCTCCAGCTCGGGGGCCTGATGTTCGACACGAACGGCAATGCGGTGACGATCACCAATGCCATGTCCGGCAGCGGCGGCCTGACGAAACAAGGCAGCGGCCGTCTCACCCTGAGCGGGGTGAATACCTACACCGATACCACCACCGTGCAAGCGGGCGACCTGCATCTTGCGGCCGGCGCGGAGATCGCGGGCGCGGTCACCGTCGATTCGGGAGCGACTCTCTCGGGCTTCGGCACGATCCGCGGCAGCACGACCATCGGCGGGATTCATTCCGTGGGAGCCAGCCCCGGCCTGCAGACCTTCACCGCGGGTCTCGAGTACCTCGCGACCGGCGTCCTGAACTGGGAACTCGCCGCGGATACAGATGGCGACCGTGGGCTCACCACCGGCTTCGATGCAATCGACGTGAGCGGTGGCACCGTCACCATCCATCCCTCCGCCACGCTGGACATTGTCTTGAATGCGGTGGGTTCCACGACCGACTTCACCGACGGGTTCTGGGATAGTACGCGCACTTGGCTGGTGATCGATGGCACGAGCGGTGACAGCAACACGTTCACGCTTGGTGCCGGCCCCGTTCTGGATGCCAACGGGGAAGACTCCGGCGACTACGGAAGCTTCGATCTCTTCACCGATGGCAAGGGCGATCACTTCGTCCGCTGGACGGCCGTGCCCGAGCCGAAAGCCGCGTTCCTCGGAGCGATCGGTATCCTCGCATTGCTGCGCCGCCGCACCCGTGGCTGAGCGGGCCGGATCTTCTGTTGTCGCGCCACCCTCCCCCGAGAGGGGGAGGGGGTCGGGGGGAGGGGCTCTGAACGTGGTGCGC
>CBFGPU010000053.1:0-9040 GCA_965650715.1 uncultured Haloferula sp.
CTCTCAAGCGCGCGGTGATGTTTGCGCCGGAGGGTGGAATCGCCCTCGACGTTGGCTGCGGTAGCGAAGGCCGCTTCATGGCCCTCTTGCGCGAGAACGGATTCGAGACCGAGGGGCTGGACATCTCCGCGGAGATGATCGCCTTGGCCCGGGAGCGCGACGCTGGTTCCCGCTTCTACACTGCCGACATCGCGACTTGGGACATACCGAGGAAATACGATTTCATCTCCGCTTGGGATAGTACTTTCCATCTGCCGCTGGACCTCCAAGAGCCCGTGCTGAGGAAGCTCTGCACTGCCCTCGGGTCGGGTGGGATTCTGCTCTTCACTTGCGGCGGAGGGGAGGCCGGCGAGGTCCGGGGAACTTTCCAAGGCCAGGAATTCGGTTACAGCACCTTGGGCGTCGAGACCTTCGTCCGCATCCTCGAAGAGTCGGGCTGTCTCTGTCGGCATGTCGAATACGACCAGTATCCGGAGAAGCACGTGGTCGTGATCGCGGAAAAGAAGCCGGGCTTCTGAGCCGACCGCCTACCCGGGTCGATACACCATCACCGGGCCTTCCGCGCCGACGCTGAACCTTGCGATAGCTCGCAAAAGAGCCAACCGCGCGCCCGCCGAAGGCGCGCAGTTGGCTCGAGATTGAGCGAAGTCCCTCAGCGCAAGAACGCCTCGTGCAAGCCGCCGTCCACCGTGATCACCTGGCCGGTCGTCTTGCTGAGGCGGCTGGTTACCAGCAAGAAGTAAGCCTCCGCCTGATCCGCCGGAGTAATCGGGGCCTTGGTCAGCGTGCGGTCGGCATAGAACTGGGCGAGCTTCCCGACCAGCGACTCCGTCGCTTCATCGTCCGTGTAGGGGATGTTGTATTTCGCGAGCGAGCCGATGACGCGGTCGCGCGGGAACATGGCGGAACCCTGCACCACGGTCGCGGGAGCCACGCCATTGACCCGCACCAGCGGTGCGAGCTCGATGGCAAGCTCACGGACGAGGTGGTTGGCAGCGGCCTTCGAGGTGTCGTAGGCGAGGCTGCCCTTCTTCGCCACCGCGGCGTTGGCGCTGGTGGTGAGGACGAGGTTGCCCTTCAGGCCCTGTTCCTTCCAAGTCTTCGCGGCTTCATCGGCCACGAAATAGGAACCGGTCACATTGATCTGGAAGGTAAGCGCCCACTTGTCGTCCGGGATGTGCCCGGTGGTGTCGCTCGGGACGAAGATGCCGGCCGTCACGCAGATATGGTCGAAGCCGCCGTATGCGAGCGCCACTTGATCGAGCATCGCGCGGATGCTCGCGCGATCAGTGATATTCGCAGCCAGACCGATTGCCGGGCCGCATCCGGAAATCCCGGTGCCCGCGACGCCAATTCCCAAACCGTATTTGTCGGTGATTTCCTTCGCCGTCGCTTCCGCGGCCTCCTTGTTGAGATCGACGCAGACGATATGCGCACCTTCCTTCACCAGGCGGTGCGCCGTCTCCTTGCCGATGCCCGAACCGGCACCGATCACGATGACGATCTGGCGCGCGAGCTCCTTTTCCGCGGGCATCCGCTGGAGCTTCGCTTCCTCCAGCAGCCAGTATTCGATGTCGAAGGCTTCCTGCTGCGGCAACGAGATGTATTGGTCGATCGCCTCCGCGCCGCGCATCACCTCGACAGCGCAGTTGTAGAACTCCGCGGTCACGCGCGACTCGGACTTGTCTTTGCCCCAGGCAATCATGCCGAGGCCCGGAATCAGCACCACGGTCGGGTTCGGATCGCGCATCGCCGGGCTGTTGGCGTGTTTGCAGGCGGCGTAATAGGCCGCGTAGTCCTTGCGGTACTGCTCGAGACCGGAGGCCAGCTTGGCTTTCAGCGCGGCGACATCCTCGCTCTGCGGATTCCAATCGATGTAGAGCGGCTTGATCTTGGTGCGCAGGAAGTGATCCGGGCACGAGGTGCCAAGCTCGGCGAGACGCGGGGCCTCAGCCGAATTGACGAAGCGCAGGATTTTCTCGTCGTCCTGCACGGTCCCTATGAAGCGCTTCTGCTGGGAAACCTGTCCCCGCAGCCAGGGCAGGATCGCCGCCAGCGTGGCATGGCGCTCCGCTTCCGGCAGCGTCTGGTATTTCTGACCGCCGAAGACCGTGGCATCGCCACCCTTCGCCTGATACTTCGCCTCGATATAGCTGGCGGCCTTTTCGATGAATTCGAGCGTGCGCTGGTAGCAGATCTTGTCGTCGTCATCCCAGGAAATGAAGCCGTGCTGGCCCATCATGATCGCCTTCACGGACGGGTTCGCCTTGGCGATCTCCTGCATCGCAAGACCGAGTTCGAAGCCGGGCCGCATCCAAGGCACGTAGGCCATCTCGCCGCCGAAGATCTCCTGCGTGAGCTTCTCGCAATTCGCCGAGGCGGCGATCGCGATGATCGCATTCGGGTGCATGTGATCGACGTGCTTGCCGGGCAGGAAGCTGTGCAGAGGCGTGTCGATCGAGGACGCCCGTGGGTTAAGGTTGAAGGTGGTGTGGAAATACATCGCCACCATGTCGTCCTCCGCCTGTGACTTCAGGCCCTTGTCGGCCCGCGCGCCGTAGAGTCCCTGCATGGCGACCAGCTTGCCCTGGTAGAGCGAGGAGAAGTTGTCGCGCTTGCTGGTGCGGAGGTCGCCGCCCGAGCCCTTCACCCAAAGCACTTCCACCGGCTCGCCCGTTAGCGGGTCCTTTTCGGTGATTTTCGAGGAAGTGTTGCCGCCGCCGGTGTTCGTCACGCGCTGGTCGTCGCCCAGGATGTTGGAGCGGTAAACAAGCCGTCCCACCGGGTCGAGAGCGGCTGCCTTGGCGTCATCCCAGGAAAAATTCACGTGCTTGAAGTGAGCGGACATGGAGTGCTAATACGTTTGCGATTGACGGACCCGGGGAATGCTGAACAAAACCCACGAAAGCAAGCAATTTCCCACAAAATCCCACATGCTCGCCGCGGAACGACAACGTCAGATCTTGGAGAAGGTGCGCCGACATGGAACGGTTCGTACTACCGACTTGGCAAAAGGATTCTCCGTCACCGAGGAAACGATCCGTCGTGACCTCGATCTTCTCGGGCGCCGCGGCCATCTGCGGCGCACGCACGGGGGAGCCATGGATGCCACCGCCCCGCTTGGAGAGCTTTCCCAGCAGGAACGCGAGGCCCGGCAGCTTGAGGAAAAGCTGGCGATCGCCCGCGAAGCGGTGCGCCTGATCCTGCCCGGCGAGACGATCCTTCTGGATGCCTCGACGACGGCGCTCGAGTTCGCCGGACAATTGCCCGAGGGGCTGCCGCTGCGGGTGGTTACCTACTCGCTGGCGGTCGTGGAACGCCTTTCGGCCCGCGACGAGGATATCGAATTGGTCCAACTTGGAGGGATCTACGAGCAGCGCGGACGGCGCTTTTCCGGGATGATCACGGAGAACTCGCTGCGTTCCCTGCGGATCGACCGCTTCTTTTTCTCCGGGGGCGGCCTGCACCCGACCTTGGGCGTGAGCGAACCGAACCCGGAGCAGGCACGGCTGAAACGGATGATGCTGGAGCATGCCACCTGGCGCTGCGCCTTGCTGGATCACACGAAGTTCGGCGTGAAGACCGACTACTTCTTCGTCGCACCGACCGAGGTGGAGGCCATCGTCACCGACCGCGAATCCCGCGCTTACGCCAAGAGCCACCTCAAGGACGTTCCCTACGACTTGCGCTTCGCGAGGTGAGACTCCGGTCCAACATCCGGGCCTCCCTCCCCTTCTTTGATCCGACTTTTTCTATCGTTCCATGTCCGTCTTTCTCGCCATTGATCTCGGGGCCGGCAGCGGCCGGGTGATCGCCGGGGTCACCGATTTGAATACCCTCCGCCTGGAGGAGATCCACCGCTTCGACAATCCCGGCACCGACCTGCCAGGCGGCTCGTATTGGAATATCCTCGGACTGTTCCGCGACATCCTCGAAGGTCTGCGCCGCGGAGTGGAAAAATATGGCACGGACATCCGCGCCATCGGGATTGACACTTGGGCGGTCGACTTCGGCCTGCTCGACAAGCACGGCCGCCTGCTCGGCATGCCGCACCAGTACCGCGATCCCCGCCACGAGGGGATGCCGGAGGTCATGCATGCTCTCCTGCCGGAGTCGGAGATCTATGCGCGCACGGGCATCACGACGAATTTCTACAACACCTCGCTCCATCTCATGGCGGAGAAGCAACTCGGCTCCCCTGCTCTCGCGGTGGCGGAGACCCTGCTCTTTATCCCGGACCTGCTCGCCTACTGGCTGAGCGGCGTGAAAGCGGTCGAGCGCACCAATGCCTCGACCTCGCAACTGGTGGACCCGTCCACGGGCGAGTGGTCCTTCGAGATCATCAGAACCCTTGGACTGCCGGAAAGGATCTTCGGCAAGATCGTGCCGTCGGGAACCATTCTCGGCCCCGTACGCAAGGAAGTCGGCCGCGAGATCGGAATGGAAGGCATTCCCGTGGTCGCGGGGGCCACGCACGACACGGCCGCCGCCGTCGCGGGCATCCCGATGGAAGGCGAAGACCCGCTGTGGCTCTCCTCAGGGACTTGGTCGATCATGGGTCTCGAAACCCGCGAACCGATCCGCACGCAAGAGGCCTTCACCGCCCGCTGCTGCAATGAACTCGGTGTCGAAGGCACCGTGCGATTCCTCAAGAACATCGCCGGGCTCTGGCTGATCCAGGAGTGCAAGCGCCAATGGGCACTCGACGGCGAGGCCATTTCCTACAGCGAGATGGCGGCACTCGCGGAAGCCGCACCGGCCTTCTCCGCCTTCATCGATCCGGATGATCCGGTCTTCGCCGCACCCGGCGACATGCCGGACAAGATCCGCGCCTGGTGCGAAAAGTCCGGCCAAGCGGTCCCCGGCGACAAGGGCACCATCCTGCGGGTGGCCACCGAATCGCTGGCGCTGAAATACCGGGTAGTCTTCGAGAACTTCTGCAAGCTCTCGGGCAAGCGGTTCTCCCGGCTCCATGCCGGCGGAGGCGGCATCCAGAATGCTTTCCTCGCCCAAGCAACGGCTGATGCCCTCGGGGTCGAGGTGATCGCCGGACCGATCGAGGCAACCTCCTGCGGGAATATCATCGTCCAAATGATCGCCACGGGCAATCTCCCCGATCTCGCCGCCGGGAGGGCATTGCTGCGACGCTCCTTCGATTTCCAGACCTACCAGCCCCGCAACGGCGACCAATGGCAGGCGGCATACGAACGATTCGAATCAATCATCGCCCGCTGACCGATTTCGCGCCGCCGCGCCGCCGGCCTGCTCAACCTCTTCCTCCCATGATCGATCCTGAACGCATCTTCGAAATGGACTTCCTCCGAGCGACGGAGGGAGCCGCCATCGTGGCTCATCGCTGGATGGGTCGCGGCGAAAAGGAAGCCGCGGATGCCGCCGCCTGCGACGCGATCCGCGGCATGTTCGACCTGATGGACATGCGCGGCGAGGTCGTGATCGGAGAAGGCATCAAGGACGAAGCACCCGGCATCTTCAAAGGCGAGAAGGTCGGCACATGGGAAGAGGGCGCACCGCAGTTCCACATCGCCTTGGACCCGGTGGATGGCACCACGAATGTCTCGAAGGGCATGGCGAACTCGGTCTCGTGCATTGCCGCCGCGATCCCGATGGACGGCGAAGCGAGCGCGCTGGAGGACATTCCAGCCTTCTACCTCGAAAAGCTATCTTACCCGGAAAAGGTCCGCAGGGCTTTCATGGCCGATCCCAAGCTGCCGATCAGCGTGGAAGCCCCGACCGAAGAGATCATCAAGATCACTGCGAAGATCCTGGAGAAGGATATCCGCGACATCGTCGTGATGATCCTCGATCGCCCGCGCAACCAGCCCTACATCGATGCCGTCCGCCGGATCGGCGCGAAGCTGCGCATGATTTCCGATGGCGATATCGCCGCTGCCATCGCCCCGGCACTGCCCGAAAGTAATGTCGATCTCTACCTCGGGATCGGTGGTGCCCCGGAAGGCGTGCTCTCCGCCGCCGGCCTCCGCTGCCTCGGCGGCGGCCTGCAAGCGAAGATCTGGCCGAAGGACAGCCTGGAGAAGCGGGTGCTGATCGCCGAGGGCTACGAGAAGCTGCTCGACCGCGTCTATCTCTCGAAGGACCTCGCGAAGGGTGACCGCATCCTCTTCAGCGCCACCGGGATCTCCGACAGCACCCTCCTGCGCGGCGTCGAAGTGAACGGCAAGATCGCCCGGACCCACTCCGTGCTCATGCGCGTGAAGAGCCGCACCGTACGCTCGATCAAAGCCGCTCATGACCTGTCCGCGAAGACCTTCCGCCTGCGCTCGGCGAATGCGGAGGTGTTGTTGGTGGATTGACGGCGTCGCTCCCCGGGCGCATGGAGGGGCAGCTTGCTGCTCTACCTTCATATCCCTTTCTGCCACCGGGTCTGCCCGTATTGCTCGTTCTACAAGCATACTCCGGGTGACACTCCCATCGGGGAATTCGTGGATGCCTTGCTCGAAGAAGCGCGGGTGAGGATCGCGGAGCTACCCGAGAGACCGCGGACCCTCTATTTGGGCGGCGGCACGCCTTCGATGCTCTCCCCCACCCACTTGCGGAAGTTGTTCGTCGGCTTGGCAGAGCGGCTGGACCTCCAGGGCCTCGATGAAGTGACGCTGGAGGCGAATCCGGCGACCTTCGATGTCGCGAAGGCACGGCTCTTCCGCGAACTCGGAGTCACTCGCGTGTCTCTCGGCATCCAATCCTTCACGCCGCATGTGCTGGAGAAGCTGGGGAGGGAACATTCGGCCGAAGAAGCGGCGGCCTCGGTGGGAATCCTGCGGGAAGCGGGGATCCCCGAGGTGAACATCGACCTGATGTTCGCCATTCCCGGGCAGTCGGAGTCCGACTGGCGATCCACGCTGGAAACCGCGATCGGCCTGCAACCGGATCACGTCTCCGCCTACAATCTGACCTATGAGGAGGATACCGCCTTCTTCGAATCGCTGCGGCGGGGCGAGGTGAGCGAGAGCGAGGATGTGAATGCCCGCTTCTTCCTGCTGGCAGACGAGATGCTGCGCGGCGCGGGGTTCGAGCATTACGAGACCTCGAACTACGCGAAGCCGGGGCATCGCTCTTCGCACAACCGCGGCTATTGGAGGGGCGAGGATTACCTCGGGCTGGGGCCGTCCGCCGTTTCAACGGTAGGCGGCCTGCGGGTGAAGAACGTGGCGGACACCGCCGCTTACGTGCGCATGGTGGCGAGCTTGGGGAATGCAATAGCCGAGAGCGAATCGCTCGATGCGGAGCAGCGCCGGCTGGAGCGGATCGCGCTGATGCTGCGAACGGATGAAGGAGTGCCGCTGTCGCTGGTGGACCGGTCCGGAGTGGAGCGCCTGCTGCAGCACGGGCTGGCGGAGGTGCACGGCGGGCGGATGGTGCTGACCTTGGCCGGGTCTCCGTTGGTGGATCCGATCGCGGCGGAATTGGCGTGAGGGGCCATCGCACCGCCCATGAGTGGCGGAAAAAGTCGTGTTTTTGGCATCATTACGAGGAATGGGGCCGGACGGTCGGTTATTGATTTTGGCGATAATCAAATTCAAAGCATTTGGGATAACGATGTTTTTGAACGCTATTGGGGATTGGATGGCGGGCCGGGGGTGTTCAGGGTCCGGGCGTGCCCGATGCCTATGCCCTTGCCCGCAGCCTGCTCTTCCGCCTCGATGCCGAGGATGCCCACCATTTGAGCCTGCGCGGGTTGCGGCTGGCGGAGAAAGCCGGGGTGCTGCGGTTGCTGTTCCCGGCGGAAGAGTGTCTGTCGCCGGTGGAGGTGATGGGCCTGCGCTTTCCGAACCGGGTGGGGCTGGCGGCCGGATTGGACAAGGAGGGCAATACCATCGATGCGCTCGGGCGGCTCGGGTTCGGGTTTGTCGAGATCGGCACGATCACGCCGCGCCCACAGGCGGGGAATCCGAAGCCACGGCTGTTCCGACTGGTCGAACACGAGGCGATCATCAACCGGATGGGCTTCAACAATCCCGGGATCGAGGCCGGGGTGGAAAATGTCCGCCGTTCGAAGAACTTCGCGGGGGTGATCGGTTTCAACATCGGCAAGAACAAGGACACGCCGAACGAGAACGCTGCGGACGACTACCTCGCCTGCTTGCGTGCTGCCTATCCGGTGGCGGACTACATCGCGGTCAACCTCTCCTCGCCGAATACGCCGGGGCTGCGCGACCTGCAGGGTGAGGAGGCCTCGGCGCGGCTGCTAGAGCGATTGAAGAGGGAGCAGGCCACGCTGGAGAAGGAACATGGCAAGCGGGTGCCGTTGCTCTTCAAGGTCGCGCCGGACCTGGACCCGCCGCATGTCAGTTCGCTGGCGCGAGTGTTTCTGGAGGGCGGGCTGGACGGCCTGATCGCCACGAACACGACGCTGGCCCGCGAACCGGTGGCCGGCCATCCCCGGGCCGGCGAAGCGGGCGGGCTGTCCGGCAAGCCGCTGACCGCCCGCAGCACCGAGATCATCCGCGCTTTTGCGGGGGAATTCGGCGGCCGGATCCCGATCATCGGGGTGGGCGGGATCTCCTGCGCGAAGGATGCCATGGACAAGATCGAAGCCGGGGCGAGCCTGGTGCAGATCTACTCCGCCTTCATTTTCCAAGGGCCGCGGCTGGTGAAGGAATGTGCCGCGGCGCTCGATGGCATGAAGGCGTGAATAAATTTCCCCGCCCCCGCGTCCGGTCGGGTGAGGATGCATTCCGCCTTGCGAAAATCGCGATTCGGCGGACTCTTTCCTCGCAACTTGATCCGAACACCATGAACAAATCCCTTGCACTCCTGGCCCTCGCGGCCGCCGGTCTTTTCAGCAGCTGCGCCCAGCCTGCCGGTCCGAATACCCAGCGCGGCGCGGTCATCGGAGCCCTCGGCGGTGCCGCCGCAGGTGCCATCATCGGCAATCAGTCCGGTCATGCCGGGGAAGGCGCGCTGATCGGAGCGGGCGTGGGAGCCGCAGGCGGAGCCGCGATCGGCAATGCGCAGGATCAGGAGAACCGCCGTCGTTACTACGAGGGTTACTGATTCTCGC
>CBFGPU010000054.1:0-8990 GCA_965650715.1 uncultured Haloferula sp.
GGAGGCGGCGCAGTCGTTGATTGGTGAGGTCGAGCAGGCCGGGCTCTCCCCGGAAGACATCGCCCAGGTCCGCTCGAGTGTTCTGAGATACCAGCGGCGTAACGCGGCGGAGAAGACGGCCGATTGGATGCAGCAGCTCGACTCCAAGGCGACGCCGCAGGAACAGCAGTCGCACTTCTCCCAATGGGCCGTGAATGAACCGGAGAAGGCTGCCGCCTGGGCTTCACAGAAAGGCCGGACGGATCTCGTTGCCGAGGTCGTGAAGAAGAACTCCATCAACCTGCTGCGATCGAACTGGCAGCCCGACGTCCAGGAGTCCTCGAGCAGCCCTTGGGTGAAGGGCGTCCTGGTTCAGTACGAGACCTGGCGGAAGCTCGACGCCACCGCCGCCGAGGCTTGGCTGCAGACCATGCCCACCGACATCCGCAAGCACCTGTCCCAAGATCATGCCACGCGCTAAGACCCTGCTCAAATGCGGCCTGATGCTCGCTTTCCTGATCCTGCTCGGGATCGGTGGCAAGCTGGCGGGCAAGCACCTCGCTCGCTCGGGGATTCTCCATCGCAGCACGTCCGCGGCGAAGGCGGCGGCGGGGAGTGCGGGGCCGAAGGCGAGGGGCAGCACGGAACCCGTGCGCGCCGATCTGGTGGCCACCAGCCTCCGCCGTCTCGAAGCGCTCGCGGAGGGGAGCCCCAACCTGCAGGTCGATTGGGAGGCGCAAGCACAGATGGACGCGATCATTGCCAAGCTTTCCGCGGCGGAACTGGCGGAGGTTTTCGCCGGCTTGAAGTTGCTGGTGGTGACGGGCCTGGGGGATCTCGTCCTTGTCGGAAAAGTAGGCGCGGCGTGGATGGCCAAGGATCCGGATGCCGCGCTGAAAGCGGCGCTCGCGAAAGGCGACTCATCTCGCTCGGATTATTTGGTCCGGACGATCTTCGGGTCCTGGGCGCAGGATGACCCTAGGGCCGCTCTGGCTTGGTTGGACGCCGCCGAGCTGCCGCCAGGGCATCCGGACCTGAAGGAGGTATTCCGAAGGCTCGCGGTGATGGGTGCGGTGGAGCGCGACTTCGAACTGGCGACCACGGAGTTCCTCAAGACCGATCCCTCGGCGAAGTTGCAGTTCGACTACGGGAGCCCCATGCAGGCTTGGGCCTACCAGTATGGCGACGATCCGGCGATGCGGAACCGGCTGGTGGAATTCGCGAAGACCACGGGACGCCCGGGCGACTATGCCGAGCTGAATTACCACCTGCTGAGGAATTGGGCGCAGGAGGATGCGATGGGGATGCTGAGCTATCTGCACGAACTGCGGGAGTATCTCGAATCGGATGCGGTGCCTGCGGCGGAGCGACCGGCGGTGGATGCCAAGGCGGTGGCAGTGGCGATTTACCGCGAGTATGACCGGCCCGCACTGGAGTGGTGGATGGAGCGCTACGGCGAGAGCCGGGACACCCCCGCGCCGATGCGCGATGCGATGTCGCAGTGGACCCACAAGTATCCCGACAAGGTGTTGCAGTGGTTCGATGAGCAGCCGCCATCTCCGCAGAGGGACGCGCTGGCGTCCTCGGTGATCCCGGCGCTGATCCAGCAGAAGAAGTTCCAGGAAGCGGCGGGGACGATCGCGACCATGCAGGATGCGGATTATCGTCAGGCGGCGACGGAGCGGCTGGAGATTCTGTGGAGCGAGCAGGATGCCGCGGCCGCGGCGGCGTGGAAGTCCGGGCTCGGCGGTGAATAGGCCGCGCCGCGTGAGTCACTCCTCGACGGCGATCGCCCTCAACCGGAAGTACCGGCGCGTTGCCGATGGGGCGGCATCGGTGACGGTCACCGCTCGGACGAGACCGCCTGTTTCGGAACTGAAGCCGGGACCGGTCGGCGCAGCCCCATCGACGGACTCGGCAAGGGGCTCCCATGGGTCGAAGTCATCGGTCGCTTCCACGATCAATCGGTAGCCACGGGCGCGGGTGTCGCGATTGAACTGGAGGGTAGTGGTCCCGCCCGAGCGGAAGATGTTCATGCCGGTATCGAAGACAAGGGGCGAACTCCCGCCCGCGTATTCGATCAGGTTGGGGAGCCCGTCACGATCGGGATCGGCGTCGTCACTGGAGATGGCCGGATCCGCGAGTTGCGGGGCGGTGAAGCGCTCGCCGAGCCAGGCGTGGTAGCTGGTGCCGCCACCCGCGCCATTGAGCGGATCGCCAAGCACCGCGGCAAGGCTGGTGTCCTGCAGCAGGCTGGGAGGCGCTCCGAGACCGGTGATGGGAACGCCTTGCAGATCGGTGCCGGTCAGGGCCGCCGGCGGACGGCGCAGGCGGAAGTACTCCGCATCCGCGACCAGATCGGGATTGCCGCCGCTGAAGACGGTGCGGTTGTGGTGGAATTCGTTCTGGCCGCTGACCGAATCCCAATCGGTGTAGGTGGTGATGCCGACCTGCAAGGTGGCGGGCATGTCGTTTCTAACAAAACGGTTTTCGATGATCCACGGTCCCTCGCCATGGCGCCGGAGCAGCAGGAAGACCGCGCCGCGCCGGATGAACTGGAGCGTGATCAGGTCGTTGTCCGCGGGGATGCCCGTCTGGACGGCGTAGAGGGTCGAGACACTGTTGGTGGTCGTCTTCACCTCGCAGTACCAGGTGTCCGCCACGTTGCCCCAGGCGGAATCGGCATTGCCGAAGGAAAGGAAGATATAGTTCTCCGTGCCGCGTTGCCACGGCGTCGTGTAGTGGTTCGGCTGGCCGGGCGGCGGCGGGGGCCAGGGAAGCACGACGTTCGGGCCGGGATCGGGAACCGGAGCCGCATTCGTCAGGCCGCGCGGGGTCCGCACCATGATGCCGCCCAAGCTGTAAGCCGAACTCGGACGACCGGGCAGGCTGTTGCGGCGGTTCGCCCGCATTCGCATCGTGGCCACGAAGTCACCGGTGACAGGCTTGTAGGCGTAGGCGCCGGTCCAGTTCTCATACCAACTGCTGCTGTAAGGCATCATCCGCAGGTGGCCGGGGCGGGATGTATCGATGTCCCAGGTTTCCAGTTTGCTGATACCCCAGCCTTCCTCGGTTTCGTTGCGCAGCCATTGGGAAAGGGTGGCGGGGTTGTCGAACTCGTCCGAGAGCGGTGCCAGATCGTCCTCCGGCTCGAATTGATGCGATGCCTGGTTGGAGGCGAGATTCGGCGCGCTATCGTCGATCGCGGTGGCTCGGTCCGCGGGAAGCTCCACCGTGACCGTTCCGGCTTGGGCGAATCCGGCGATGCGGAGACGGTAGCTGGCGGCGTCCACGCTTGTCAGATGGCTGGCGGAGGTGCCTGCGGTGCCGCCCGCGACAAAGTCGGAGGCGGAAAGGCCGGTGACCGGTTTGGAGAAAACCACGTCGAACTCGGCGAAGGGCGCGCCCGATGGCGAGGCTTGGACTGGCGTGATCGTCACGGATGGATTGGCCGGCGGGGCGTCGCTGCTGCCGTCGAGTTGGAGCAGGAAGTCCCGCAGGTTGTTGTAGTCCGCGGCCGGAAGCGACAGCGCGGAGCGGTGGGCATTGGCGGCGGCCCGCTGGTCGGGAGTGGTGACCAGCAGGTCGTCGAAGCCGGAGTCGTCTCCGGTGGTGGTGACGACGAGGGTGTTCGTGGTGCCCGCGTTGAAGGCGACGTTCTCGATCCGGATCCGTTGCCAATGGTCGCCGGGATTGCCCGAGCCGAAGGGCCGGGTCACGGCGACCTGATGCGGCGTGCCGTTCACCGTGACCGTGAGCGTGCCCGGAGAACTCCAATAGGGTGCCTGCCACCGCAACTCGATGTCCCCTTGGCCCGCCGCCGTGCCGCCATCGATGTTCTGGAACGTGACCGTTTCACCGCTGCCCACATAGACCATCTGGCCGTGCATCGAGCTGTCCTCGTTCAAGGTGGGATAACCGGGCTGGACGACCCCTGCGCCCAGCGTGGCGTCCTCCGCCTGATAGATTGTGCCACCGGCGACGCGGAAAACCTCGTCGAGAGTCTTGGCGGAGCCGTCGTGGAAATAAGGCGCGCTCGCCCAGAGTCCGGCCAGGGTAGGCGTGTCGATGCCGCCGAGCACTCCGCCGAGCCGGTTGCCCGAACTGGTCCGCAGCGTGCCGACGTCGTGAAGACCGGCGGAACTACTGTCGGTATAGTGGGTTCCGGAGTGGCAGGCGGCGCAGCCTGCCGCCGTGAAGACCTGCGCGCCCGCTTCCGCGGAAGGCGTGCGGCTCCCGTTCGCGTTTCGGTGAGGGCTGCGCGGCAAGCTTCCATCCGCCAGCGAGGAAACGTAGGAGGCAAGGGCATCGAGCTCCGCGCTGCGGCCCGCGTTCGGCGTCCCTAGCGAGGGATGCGGCGTTTCCCCGGGGGGCAGCAATCCTTGCCCGCCGCCGAACTCGTTCACCACGTCGAGGACGAAGTCCTGGATCTCGTCGAAGTTGCCCGACCAGTGGACATTGCCTTGCGAGATGCCCGCGCGCCCGCGGAGATCGGTGGTGTTGCGGAGACCCTCGCCGCGGTCGGTGAAGTCCCAGGTCATCCCGTCGTGCTGGCCGTCCACATGACAGCTCGCGCAGGAGATGTAGCCTTCCATGCTCATCGTCGGCAGCATAGAGAGCCCGCTGGCATCGGCCGCCTGATAGAAGATCCGCTTTCCGAGCAAGACCTCCGGATCCAGCTTCTCGTTGACGATCGTTGGAACCGCGAGGCGGCCGGTATCGCGGTTGCCGAAGGCGAGGAAGGAGCCGAGGTCGTGGACGGTGACGCTTCGTCCCATGAAGTCGGCGCTGAAAAGGCGGTTGCTGCCGGGATCGAAGACGATGCCCTGCGGAGCGAGCCCGGTGGCGAAGCGGCCCTTGGTGGTCTTCACCGCAAGGCTGCGCGGCGCGCTGTGGAGAAGCAGGTTGTCATAGACCGCGATGTGGTTGTTGCCCTGAACTGTAACGAAGAAGTAGTCGCCGGATGGCGTGAACTCGATCGCGGTGGGCGATTCGCTGTTGTCCACATCGATCCGGTAGCTGGCGATGTCGGTCACGAAGGGCTCGTTGTTCGAGACCAGGCTGATCCGCCCGACCATGGCCCGGACCGTGTTGTCGGGATCGAGGGGATCGTTGGTGTCGTTGTCCTGATTGAAGAAGGCTCCACGCTGCGTGTTCGACTTCACCGCGGTGTAGTAGGCAAACTGCCCGTCGGGCGAGAGGGTGATGCTGCTGACGAAATTCGGCACGCCGCGACCGGATGATGAACCGTCGCGCCCGCGATCGCGGTGCAGCGGAATCGTACGGGTCAGGGTCATCGCCGCGGCGTTCACGTCGTAAACCTGCCCGTATTCCTCACCGGAGATGAAGCGGGTGACGAGCACCCGCGAGCCGTCCGCCGTGATGGCGAGTGCGCGGGGGGTGGGCCCGAGGTTCAAGCTGCCCGTCTGCTGCCGGGTGGCGGTGCTGAAGCGGCGCAGTTGACCGCGGCTTTCCAAGGTGAGGAATGCGGCGCCGCCATCGGGGGAGATGGCGATGCCCATCGGCGCGCTGCCGTGGCCCAGATGATGACTTTCTAACAATGCGCCCGCGGGACTCAGGATGACCAGGCGGTCTGCATCGCGGCAGGCGATCCAGGCATTGCCGGAGGGATCGATGGCCACACCGCGCGGATCGATGGAACCTGTTAGAGAGAGCAGCCCGTTCAGATCGATTTCGGCGAGGCGGGCGCGGGTGTCCGCGTCGATGACGCTGACCGAGTCGTTGTCCGGGTTCACTACCCATACGCGGCGGTTCGCGGCATCGAGGGCGATGGGCGAGGATTTCGAGGCGCGCACCACTGGAGGTGCGGGTACCGCCGAAAGGGTTCCGGTTTGGGAAACGGTCGAGAGCGCGATGCCCGCGCGGACATCGCGGACCTGCACTTTCACGCCGAAGTGGCCGGCATTTGCATAGGTGTGCGCGGCGGTAGGGCTGGCATCCCATTCGCGCACGGCACCGTTTTCCCCGAAAGTGAAGCGGTACTCCAGGCTGTCGCCATCGGCATCGGTCGCGGCGGCGCTCAAGGTGACCTCGGTGCCCGGAATCGTGGGGGACGGGGAGGCGGAGAAGGCCGAGATCTGCGGCGAGGCGTTGCCTCCCGCCACGTTCGAGCCGGTGGAGAAGCTGAAGGAGTAGGGGAGGATGCCATTGCCCGCCACGTCCTTGATGCCGCCCGCGACGATCTCCACTTCGTAGGTCGTGTCCGGCTGGAGATACTCCGTCGGCGTGATCGTCAGCACGTCGTCATACGAAAAGCTCACGGTCGCATCCACCGCCGCGCCCCCGGCAGGCCGCAGGATCACGGTCTGGCCGTTGAGGATGGTGTATGACTCGAGGTTCTCATGGATCAGCAGGCTGATCGGAGCCCCGCGCGGGAAGTTCGTTTGTCCGGGCCGGGGAACGTGATAGCCCACGTAGGGGGAATTTCGGTCGGGCTCGGGCGAATGGATCCAGACGCCCACGCCATCCGCCCCGGCGTGGCTGTAGCCGCCGCTGACCAGCAGATTGCCCATCGGCATCAGATGCTGGCTGGTGTCGAGGGCTCCGCCGATGCTGCCGGCCGGGCGGTTGTTGCCGATCTCATCGAGTTCCAGCACCGGCTGGAAGGTATCCATGTCGATCTTGTGGCGGTCGGCGAAGATGTAGTGATCTTGGCACTGGACGTAGCCGAGGCCGTTGCCGTTGTCGCGGTCGGGATGGCCGGTCACGTTGATCGAAGTCACGAACTGGAGGTTCGAGGGATCGCTGAAATCCACGATGTCCACGCTGCTGGTGTCGCGGCGCGAGAGGATGAGATAATGCTCCCAGGGATAAACGATGTAGGCACCGAGCGGGCCCGAGAGCTTGTCGAGGAGGGCGGGCGGCTGCGGGGGTGTCTGGAAGACCGGCGAGATGTCGTAACAGAGGATCCCCATGTTCGACTCGTCCGAGGTGATGAAGAGCAGGTTGCCGAGCAGGATCGAATTCCCCGCCACGCCGTGTTGGGCGAGGGCCGGCCAGGAGGCGAGCTGCTGCGTGCCGCGGTGGATGAAGCCGTAGCCCGGAGCGGCACCGTATTCGATCCAGTTGAAAGCGAGGCCCCAGGGATAATACATCCGCGTGATGCCGTCGCCCGGCTGGGTTGCGCCCAGGGTGGTGAAGCCGGGCAGGTCCTGGATCGTGTTCACACCATCCGAGACGCGGCGGATGTTCGCCGCCCATTGGCCGCCGAGCCAGTCGCCCACCTTGTAGTGCCCGTGGGTGCCGTGGTCGGAGAAGTTGCCGACGTCCTGCCAGCCGGTGGCTTGGATCGCGAGGGACGCGGGGTCGTTGATATCCGTGAAACGCCAGCGGCGGGGATTCGCCGCACCCACCTCGTGGGTATACACGAGGCCGTTGTGGTAGGCGATGTTCGTGACCCGTCCGAGATTGATCTGGCGATAGAGGAGCGTGCCCGGTGTCCCGCTCAGGTTGTTCGGAAACGCCGGGGTGACCGATGGCCCCTGGGCCTTCGCGGTCGCGACGAGTGCAAGGACCGAGGCAAGGGCCCGGACGGTGGAGAGGAAGCGGGTCATGTCCTGTGCTGGGAGAAAGCGAAGGCGACTACACAGGAATTCCAGAAAATCAGGAGATGGGCAATTCCGGAATGGACGGCAGGCCGGATGTCGACGCCGTGCGCCCCATCGTCCGGGAGACGGGCGGGGCCAAGCAGGACTTCCGGGGGAGTGCCGGTCGCTAGCCGATGACACCGTATCACTCCGGCGATTGGGGTAATGGCGGCATCCGCGGACATTGAGGCGAACGGTTGAGTTCAACAAGTTCCCGGAAAGGGAGCGGTGCTGACATTCGCCGAATTTGGGACTTGGAAGGCAGGGGGCCGGGCCGCGAAACTGCGCACATGTTCAGCGCCAGCAAGCTCACCGAGGACCAGAAAGCAGCCCTTCACCGGTGGGCCGCGGAGGGAGCTTCGATCGCGGATCTCCAAAAGCGGTTGAAGGATGACTTCGGGATCGGGATCACTTACATGGATGCCCGGTTCCTCGTGCTGGATCTCGGCATTGAACTCGTGGAGGTCCCGAAGGAGGAGAAGAAGCCGGAGCAGGAGGAGATCCTTTCCAAGCCGGTGCCCACCGGAACCGTGACCGTCGAAATGGATAACATCGCCCTGCCCGGCGCCCTGGTTTCGGGCAAGGTGACCTTCTCCGACGGGGAAACGGGAATCTGGATGCTGGACCAGTACGGTCGTCCGGGGCTGGACCCCGACACGCCGGGTTACCGGCCGAAGCAGGAAGATATCGTGGAGTTCCAGAAGCAGCTTTCCGAGTTGGTCCGGAAGCAGGGCTTCTGAGCGGGCGGGCGATCTGTCGCGCGGGAAGCGCGAATTTGTCGCGCCTGCGGGTCAGCGTGACGCGGATCGACTCCGCATTGCTGTCGGTATGCTGTTGATAGCGAATTGGTTGTGGATCCCGATGTTGGTGGCACCGAGCTTGCATCGGGAGTCATGCAGGTGCCGCCCGTCAGGGTTGACGGGTCGGAAAGCCGCAACGGGAGGGTTCGGGGAAACGGACTCCGGCCCGGCCCGGAACTGCTTTGAAACATCCGTATCATCATACCATGAACGTACTGACTCAATGGAATCCGCTCCGCGAGATGCAGGAGCTTCAACATCGCGTCCTCAATGCCCTCAACGTCACCCCGAGAGGGGACGGCGGCGAACGGGAATCCCTCGCCACCGCCGAATGGGTACCCGTCGTGGACATCGTCGAGGACGAAAAGGAATTCCTCATCAAGGCCGAACTGCCCGAGATCTTGAAGGAGAACGTCCGCGTGACCGTGGAGAACGGCCGTCTCACCCTCAGCGGCGAACGCAAATTCGAGAAGGAGGAGAACGGCAAGAAATATCACCGCGTGGAACGCTCCTACGGGACCTTCCTCCGCAGCTTCAACCTGCCGGAAAACGCCGATCCCGAGCGGGTCGATTGGAGATATTCGACGGCGGCTCGAGCGTGCTC
>CBFGPU010000055.1:0-8940 GCA_965650715.1 uncultured Haloferula sp.
CAGGGGCGGCAGGTAGTCGTCATCGGGTATCTGCCCCTGTGTCGTGCCCGGCGGTGTCACCGGTTTGGCTGCTTCAGCTTCCTTCTTCTTCTCTTCCGATTCGCGCTTGGCCTCCTTCTCAGCCTCCTCCTTCGCCTCTTCGGCCTTTTCCTCGTCGCTCTTGGTGAAGGCGTCCGCGGACTTGTCGTAGGCCTTCTTGCCCACCTTCGCGGTTCCTTCCACCACCGCGCCGGCCACCTTGAAAGGTGCCTTCACCAAGCCGCAGGAGGTCAGCGCGGCAATCATCACCGCCGCGGTGACCCTCGGGTGGAAGCGGTCCGACATGGCGGCAGCCTAGCAATACCGCCGCCGACCGCCAGTGGATTGGTAGTTCGTCAATTCAGGAAGTTGTTCACTCCTTCCGTCGATGGATCCCAATAAGAAACGGAGACCACCTTGCCGTCCGAAAGTTTCAGAACCGTCACTTTGCCCTTCTGCTCCGGAAAACCGGCGATCAGCGCCGCGTCGTCACACAAAACGATCCGGTGGTTGTACTTCTTCATCTTTGGCAGAGCGAACATGCGGCCGACTCCCGGCATGCCATGGATGTTCGCGATGTAGACGGCCTTTTTCCCCGGCAGGTGATCCTTGCCGAGCGCGGTCAGCGCGCCATTGGCTTTCTTGCCGGTTTCCATGTCGTGGCTCACGAGTAGGAAGCGGGTGGTTTTGGCATCGAACTTGTAGGGTTGCTCGTGTTGGTCCTTGGCTTGGAAGTCCTTGATGCTGCTCCCCTTGGCGTAGGGGTCGGCATGAGTTGTTAGAGTGGTGGCGGCGAGAGCCAGGAGCAATGAGCCGAGCTTCTTATTGAGAATGCGTTTCATTTGTAACTTACTGTGAATGAGAAAATAAGGAAATCTACGGCAGCGGCAAGCAGAAGATTGACCGGCGGCGCTTAAGGGGTGAACTCAACTCACAACGCAATGAAAATACCATTCCGTGCCATGGCCTTTGTTTGCCTGGCGACCCTTCTGCCGGCTTCGGCCGGGACCTTGAAGGTGGACAAGGACAAGAGCCGCATCCAGGTGGACGCGAAGGCGACCGGTCACACCTTCACCGGAACGCTAAGCGACTACAAGGCCACCATCACCGGGGACGGCCAGTCTCTCGCTCCTTCGTCGGTCGATCTCTCGTGGAAGTTTGCCGATCTGAAAACGGGCGACGAGAAGCGCGACAAGGAAATGATCAAGTGGCTGGGAACCAAGGACCCCGCCGGGAGTTTCAAATTCCTCAAAACATGGACCGATGCAGGCAAGACCTATGCGCAAGGAAGCATCACCATCCACGGCATCTCGAAGACCATTGCCTTCCCGTTCACCGCGAGGAAGGACGGCAATTGGGTAACCGTCGATGGCACGGCATCTCTTGACTACCAGGACTTCGGGCTGCCGGTCATCACGAACATGGCGGTCATGAAGGTGAGTCCCGGCCTTTCGGTCCGGTTCCATCTGGTGGGCGAGGCCAAATGAACAGGAGGAAAGGATGAACACGGAAGCATGGTGGAAGCGCCGGGCCGGTTGCGCCCGCGAGATCCTGCTGGCGGGCTTTCGCCAAGGCCTCGGACGTGCCGGTGAAGCCCGCCTTTCCGCGGCATTGGCCGATCTCCTGGCCCGGCCCGGTTCGCTGGTCCGGGCTGTCGTGGCCTACCTTGTCGGCATCGAGATGGGGTTGCTCGAAGAGTCCGCCCGCGCGATCGCCTGCGGCATCGAGTATCTCCACACCGCCTCACTGGTGTTCGACGACCTTCCCGCCATGGATGACGCCCGCGTCCGCCGCGGAGCCGCCTGTATTCATGTGGTCCACGGCGAGGCCATCGCCATGCTCGCCTCCCTCGCGATGATCAACCGCGGCTACGCCTTGATCTGGCAAGGCATCCAGAAAGCCCCTCTGTCGCGGCGCCTCCAGGCAGGATCCCTCATGGACGAATGCCTCGGCATCGACGGCCTCACCGGTGGCCAGGCCTACGATCTCGCCGGCTGGCGCGATGGCCAGGACTCCGCCGATGTGGCCGCCGTCGCCGCCAGGAAAACCTCCGCCTTGCTCCGGCTTGTAGTGGGTCTTCCCGTTCTCTGCGGTCGCGGCGGCGAGAAGGAGATTCGTCTCCTCGACCGCCTCGCACTTCTCCGCGGCCTTGCCTACCAGGCCGCGGATGATCTGAAAGACACGCTCGGCGACGAGGCGTCCACCGGGAAGTCCGCAGGGCGCGACGAAGTCCTCGGACGCCCGAACCTCGTATCCGCGGAGGGCTTCGATGCCGCCTGCAAGCGCTTCCTCCGGCTTCAGGAAACCGGGGATCGCGTGCAGTCCGCCCTGCCGGGGCCTGCCGAGCGCTGGGGCATGCTGGACCTCCTCCGCGTGGACCTCCCGCGTTCCGCTTCGAAGGCGGACCGGAAGGCCGTCTAACAGGACCGAAGATGCCATCGTCATGTCCCTCTGGAGATTGATCTTCACGAACCTACGCCGTCACCGTGTCCGCACGGTGATCGGTGCCGCCGGCATCGCCTTGGGCGTTGCCACCATGCTCAGCGTTGTCGGTCTCCTCGGTGGAGCCGTGAAGATGTTCGAGAAGATCCTGCGCAGCGATGCGGAGGTCGTCGTCTTCGAGAAGAATGTCTCCGATCTCTTCTTCAGCAACGTTCCTGTCTCGCTCGCCGGGGAGCTGAGAACCCAACCTTTCGTGAAGGAAGCGCAGCCCGTCCTCTTCGCCATCGTCACCGCTCCGGGCCGCCCGGTTGTCACTTGCTTCGGCATCCGCGCGTCCGACGGCCGCTTGAAGAAAGCCGGGTGGCTCTCCGGTGATGCCTCGGCCTTTTCCGACGGGTCGCCGGATGTCGTCCTCGGCGAACGTGCCGCGGACTTCCTCAAGGCGAAGGCGGGCGACGATGTCCAACTCGGCCAAGGCAAGCACCGTGTCGCAGGGATCGTGCGGATGGAAAACGGCTTCGAGAACGGCGGCGTCTTCATGCCCCTCGCCGCCTGCCAGGAAGCCTTTCACAAGGAAGGTTTCAGCTCGGTCATCACCGTCGCACTTGCCGATGCCGCTTCCTCCTCCGACGTCAAACGCTGGGTTGCCGACCACCATCCCACCATGACCGCGCTGGAAAACGAGGAGTTCAGCCGCAGCTACTCTCAGTTCAAGATCCTCAAGACCACCGCATGGGTGGTCGGCGGCTGCGCCTTCCTCCTCGGCGGCCTGAGCGTGACGAACACCATGATCCTCTCGGTCTTCACCCGCATCAAGGAGATCGCCATCGCCCGCGTCTGCGGGTTCTCCCGGGCGCAGGTGGCGGGAATGATTTTCGGTGAATCGCTGGTGGTGTGCGCCTTCGGCATCGCCGCCGGATGGCTGCTCAGCCTGGGGGGACTCCAGATCCTCCGCGCGATCCCCCAATTGCAAGGATACATCGAGCCGAGCATCGGCTGGCAGGAGATCGCCGGAGCCGCCGCGCTGGCCTTCGGCACCGCCATCGCGGGGGCGATGTATCCGGCATGGTACGCCGCCCGCCTGAACGCGGCACAGGCACTCAGATTCGAATGAAAGGAGTATCCGATGGTTGAGGTGAATGATGTTTGGAAGAGCTTCGACCACGGCCGGATCGAAGTGCTCAAGGGCGTGGACCTGCACGTGAAGCGGGGCGAGACCGTCGCGCTCTGCGGAACCTCGGGCTGCGGCAAGTCCACGCTCCTCAATCTGATCGCAGGGCTCGAAGACCCCGACCGGGGCAGCGTCCGGACCGCCGGTAACACGTTGACCACCGAGCGCCAGCGGGTGGACCTGCTTCGCCAGCAAGTCGGCTTCGTGTTCCAGATGCATCACCTGATGCCCGACCTCACGCTGGAAGAGAACTGCATGGTGCCGATTATCGCGGCCGGAGGGAAACGCGCCGATGGAATGCAGCGGCTCGCCGAACTCGCGGAGGCCACCGGCATCTCCCACCGGCTCAATCAGCGGGTCCGCGAACTCTCCGGCGGCGAACGCCAGCGCGGCGCCCTCGTGCGCTCGCTGATGAATGATCCCGAATTGCTCCTTGGCGATGAGCCGACCGGCGCGCTCGACGAGGCGAACCGCGAGCGTGTCTTCGCCATGCTGCTCGATCTCGTGCGCTCGAAGGGTCGCACCCTCGTGATGGCAACCCATGATCCGGACCTCGCCCGGCGCTGCGACCGCGTGATCCGCATGCGGGACGGGCGGATCCTTGCGGAAGCCGCTTCATGAATGCCGGCCGGCATGCCCTCGGATGGTTGGTCGCGGGCAGTGCCGTCGGGCTCTGGCTCTCGCTGCTGCTGCTTTTCCCGGAGTGGCAGGCCGGGGAATGGACCTACGGCCGCTGGATGCCGGTCCATCTCGACACGATGCTCTACGGCTGGACTGCCCTGCCCCTCGTCGCATGGCTGCTTTCCATCTACGGCGTTTCCCGTAAATGGGCGGATGCAGCCGCATGGGCATGGACCGCCGCGCTCCTGGCCGGCGCCTGCGCCTGGCTGGCCGGCGGTTCGTCGGGCAAGATATTCCTGGATTGGAAGGGCGGGCCCTTGTTCGCCATGGCCCTTGCCATGGCGCTCCTGTGGTTCCTTCTCGCCCGTGCATGGCTGGTGAACCGTGCCCGCTTTTCCCCAAGCGGCCTGCGCCTGCGAGCGGCGGGGCTGATCGTTCTCGCCCTCGTGCCGTTCGCTTTCATCCGGGCCGCCTCTCCGGGTCTCTACCCGCCGGTAAATCCCTCGTCCGGAGGTCCCACGGGGGCGAGCTTGCTCGGGTCCACGCTCGTCGTCGTGGTGCTGCTGTTGCTGCTGCCGCGGTCCTGCCGGCTCCGCGGTCCGGCCGCGCCGCCATGGAAGCCGATCGGGTTCCTGATCTTTTCCGCCGCGGTCTTTGCGGTTGCCGAAGCCCGCGGTGGTTCGCACCGCGATCCGGTTCAAATTGCCGCGCTGGGACTCTTGCTCCCCTGGCCCTTCGTGCTGATCGGAGATTGGCGCCGCTTCGACTGGCCGGACCGCTCGCGGGGATGGTGCCTCGCCGTGTTCTTCTGGTGGGCTCTCCTCGTCTTCAGCGGCTTCGCGGTCTTCCTGCCGGGCATTCTCGACCGCTTGAAATTCACCAGTGCGCTGGTGGCCCATTCGCATCTCGCGATGGCGGGTTTCACCACTTCCTTCTGCGCGCTGCTCCTCCGCCTGTTAGGCCAGCGCTTCGGCCGCGAGGGCAGCGTCTTCGCATGGCATCTGGCCGCCTTCGGCATGGTAGTAACTCTCGCCGCTGCCGGCTGGATCGAGAGCATCGGCAATACCTGGATGGCCGATCCCGCGGTGTGGCGCGTGGCGCTGTTTTCGCTCCGCACCTTCTTCGGCATCGTCATGCTCGGTGCCACGATCCATTGGTACCTAACCTGGCACCCCGCGCCCGCCACCGCCGAACTTCCCGATTCCGATCATGAAACGAGCCTCGATCCTCTTGAGCCTGGCAGTCGGCGCGATGGACGCGATGACCGGTCTGCTGCTGGTTATTTCTCCAAGCTTGGTGCTCCGCCTGTTGGGGGTGCCGGGGACGGTCCCTCCCGTGTTTCCAAGTTGGATCGGCGTATTCGTGGGATCCGTCGGCTTGTCCTACGTTCTGGTCCTGCGCGGCGCGGAGGCGACCGCCACGGTGTGGATCTTCACGGCGATGGTCAGGACTCTGGTGGCGATCTTTCTGGTGGTGAAGGTGGGTACGGGCCAGCTCCCGGCGGCCTGGCTTACGGTGGCGGCGGTGGACGCCACGGTGGCGGCGATCCAGTGGCTGGCATTGCGCGCCGGCTGCTGGAAGGACCGGCCCGCCTGATGCTCCCGCTACGTGCCGCGGCTGTCGTCGCTATGGTCTATGCGCACTTCCTGATCTTCGCCCAGTTCGCGTGGGTGGAGCTGCTCCGCGCAAAGGGAAGTTCGCATCCGATGGAGACCGTCGCCTTGGGAGCTATGGCTCTGGCCGGCATCGTTTCCGGGTTCCTTGTCGCCCGCAAGCAAGCGAGCCCCCGGCTCCTCCGGCTCTCCCTGGCCGCAGCGGGGCTTTCGTCCGCACTTGCGCCATGGGCGGCATCGATGCCCTTTGCCATCGCGATCTCCTTGCTGACGGGGGCCGCACTGGGAGCCGCCACGGTCTCGCTCGCTCCTCTGCTCCCGCGCTGGTGCGGTGTCGCTTGGCTCGGTCTCGGAACCGGGATCGGCTACGCGCTCTGCAATCTTCCGCCGATATTCACGGCCACGCCGCCGGTCCAAGCGACGCTCGCGGCCTTCTTTGCCTTCGCCGGGGCCCTCTTCGTTCCGCGTCGCGAGATGCCGGTTCACGTCCCGGCACGGATTCACGGCGATCCATCCATGATCGCGGCAATCGCCGCATTCACCGCCTTGGTCTGGTTGGACTCCGCCGCATTCTTCATCATCCAGCACAGCTTCGACCTGAGATCGGCCACGTGGGGGAATGCCATGCTCTGGCGAAATGCCGTCGTCCATCTAACGGTCGCCGTCCTCGCGGGTGGCTGCCTCCGGTACGGATTCCGCGGCCTGCTGGTGGCGGCTTGGATAATTCTCGCCATTGCGGCCCTGGCCGTGAATTCCCCGGACACCCGCATGCTTGCGGGCTGGTGGTATCCGGCCGGGGTTTCGCTTTATTCCACCGCGCTCGTCGCTTGGCCCGGATTCTTCGGCGGCACTACCGATGCACGCTACATCGCCTGGCGTGCCGCATGGCTCTATGCGGTCGCAGGTTGGTTCGGCTCGGCGAATGGCATCGGCATGGTTCAATCGCTCGCCCGCGTGCCCGCGGAATTCATCTACACCGCCGGTGCCGTCATCATCGGAGCGATGCTCTTCCGCCGCAGGGCTTGGCCTGCCGCGGTCGCGACGCTCGGCACCGCCGTGATCGCGCTGGTGTTTCCGCCATCGTCGTCACCCGGAGCGGATGCCGCGGCACGCGGTCGCGGGGTTTTCGTGGCGGAGGGCTGCATCCATTGCCACTCGCGCTACGTCAGGCCCGCTTCGCCCGACGAAACTCCCTGGGGGCCGCGCGTCTTCACGGCGAAGGCGATGTCGGAAAAGCCCGTGCTCATCGGCAACCGCCGCCAAGGCCCGGACCTGGCGAATATCGGACTCCGCCGTTCCCCGGCCTGGCTCAAGCTCCACTTCATCGATCCGCGCTCGCTCTCGCCTGGCTCGCCGATGCCCTCCTACGCGCATTTGTTCCGGGACGGGCGTGGCGACGATCTCACCGCCTTCTTGTTAGATGCCGATCCCGCCGCCCACCCGCAGCGTCGCTTGCAAATCGAGGCATGGCAGCCGCAGCCGTGCGCCCCGCTGCCACCGGCCGAGGGCTTGATGCTGTTCCTCAGGCACTGTGCCGCCTGCCACGGGCCGGAAGGGCACGGCGATGGCGAGCTTGCCGGGAACTTCCCGAAACCGCCGCCCAATCTCGATCTGGGACCCTTCGTCTGGACACCCGGAGGGCCCGATCTCGAAACCCGCCTGGCTCGTGTGGTGAAGTTCGGGATCCCCGGCACCGACATGCCGGGCCACGAGACGCTGGATGATTCGCAGATCATGGCCCTTACGGCTTATCTCGCGCGCATCCGGGCGACCTCGATGCCGAATCCCCATGAGATTCCCGCAAACTAGAAGACTGCGGGAGGAGCGGCCAGCGGGCTTGCCGGGACACAGCGGGCGGGTTTGCTTTGTCCCCGGATGAAGGGAACGCTCTGGTGCCTCCATGGGGCCGTCGGCATGGCCGCGGACTGGCAGGGGTTCTCCGTCCCCGGTTGGGCGGTGAAGCGGGTGGATCTGTGGCGCTTCCTCGATTGTTGCCCGATGACGATGCCGGAGTTCGGCCGCGCTTTGAACACCGAGGCGAAGGCGGAGGCGGGAAAGAAGATCCTCCTCGGCTATTCGATGGGGGCGCGGCTTGCCTTGCAATCCCTGCTTCAGGGCGGCCCTTGGGATGCGGCGGTGCTGGTGGCTCCTCATCCGGGCTTGGAGTCGGAGAGGGAGCGGGCGGCGAGGAGGGAGGCGGACGCGGAGTGGGGGAGCTTGGCTTTGTCGGGGAAATGGGAGGAGTTTCTGGAGAGATGGGAGGATCAACCCGTGCTCGGAGGAAGCGGCTTTCCGGCCGATCGCCGGAGCTTGGTCGGAAGGAGGCGCGAGGTGGCGCGGAGTTTCATCGATTGGTCGCTGGGGGCTCAGGACCCGGTGTGGGAGAAACTCGGCGGGATCGCCTGCCCGGTCCTGTGGTGTGCGGGCGAGCGGGATGCGAAGTTCCGGGCGCTCGCCGAGAGGGCCGTGCCGGGCCTGCCGGAGGGCGAATTGTGGATCGCGCCGGGTTCCGGTCACCGGGTTCCTTGGGAGGCCCCGGAGGCATTCCGGGCGAAGGTGGGGGAATTTCTTGAGCGGGTGGCGGGCTGAGCCAAGACTCCCGCCCATGTGGACCACCGTTCGCGAATTCGAAGACATCCGTTACGAGACCACGGATGAGGGGCAGATCGCCAAGATCACCATCAACCGTCCCGAGGTCCGCAATGCCTTCCGGCCGCTGACGGTGAAGGAACTCCTGGTCGCCTTCGAGATGGCGCACGAGGACCCGGAGGTGGGCGTGATCATCCTGACCGGAGAGGGCCCGGATGCCTTCTGCTCCGGGGGCGACCAGAAGGTCCGCGGCCACGCGGGCTACATCGGCAACGATGGCGTGCCGCGCCTCAACGTGCTCGATCTCCAGAAGAAGATCCGCGGCTTGCCGAAGCCGGTCGTGGCCATGGTCGCCGGCTATGCCATCGGCGGCGGCCACGTCCTCCACGTGGTCTGCGACCTCACCATTGCCGCGGACAACGCCCGCTTCGGCCAGACCGGCCCGAAGGTGGGCTCCTTCGACGGCGGGCTTGGCTCGAGCTATCT
>CBFGPU010000056.1:0-8919 GCA_965650715.1 uncultured Haloferula sp.
TGTTGCATTCTTTGTCGTCGCCGCTCGACGCCTAGGGGCTGGGGGTCTCGGGACACCGGAATATGCAACGTACAGGCGGCAATGCGTCCTTGGTGATCGCGTGCGGCGGCACGGGGGGGCACCTGTTCCCCGGGCTGGCCGTGGCGGAGGAATGGACGGCACGCGGAGGGAGGGTTCTTTTGCTGGTCTCCGAGAAGAAAATCGACCAGGAGGCACGGCGGAAATACACCCAGTATCAATTTGAAACGGTGCCCGCGATGGGCAAGCCGGCGAACCTCTCGCCGAAGATGCTGCCCTTCCTGTGGCGGCTATGGCGGACCATGGGTCGCTGCCGGGGCATCCTGAAGGATTTCAAGGCGGACGCGGTTTTGGGAATGGGCGGCTTCACTTCCCTCCCGCCGGCCTGGGCGGCGAAAAAGGCGGGATTGCCGGCCTTCATCCATGATTCGAACGCGCTGCCCGGGAAGGCGAACCGGCTGACGGCGAGGTTTTGCACCAAGGTCTTCATCGGCTGGGAAGCAGCGCGGCCGTTTTTCGGCGGCCGGGAGGTGGTGGTCACCGGCACGCCGGTGCGCGCGGAAATGCGGACCTTGCCCTCGCGGGCCGAGGCCGCGGCGAAGTTCGGGCTCGATCCCTCCCGTCCGACCCTGATGGTCACCGGCGGCAGCCAGGGGGCGCGGCGCTTGAATTCCTTGGTGGCGCAAGCGTTCGACAGCTTCCCGCCGGGGACGCAGGTGCTGCACATCGCCGGCCCGGGCGATCAGCAGCGGGTGGAAGAAGAGGCCGGGAAGCGCGATGGCTACCGCGTGGTGGGATTCTGCGACGACATGCCTTCCGCCTATGCAGTGGCGGATGCGGTCCTGTCTCGTTCCGGCGCATCGAGCATGACCGAGCTTTCCTTCCTCGGTCTGCCTTCGATCCTGGTGCCGTTCCCCTTCGCGGCGGATGATCACCAGACGCGGAACGCCGAGGTCTTTTCGCAGGCCGGAGCCGCATTTTTGGAGCCCGAACCGGCGCTGGACGCCGCGAAGCTGGCCGCGCGCGTGACGACGCTGATGAGCGACTTGCAAACCCGCGACCGCATGGCACAAGCGGCCCGTTCGCTCGCCGTGCCGGATGCCGCCGCACGCGTCTGCGACGCCATCGAAGCGACCCTTTCCCGGAAATGAAGGATTTGAATCTCACCGACCGCGACCGACCGCTGCGCATCCACCTGATCGGGGTGGCGGGCTCGGGCATGAGCGGGCTGGCCCTGCTGCTGCTCGGCATGGGCCACCGCGTCAGCGGTTCGGACAAGGTGACCTCGGATGAAACCGAGCGCATGCAGCGGCTCGGGCTGGTGTTTTCCTCGCCGCACACGGCGGAGGCGGTGAGCGGTGCGGACGTGGTGGTGTATTCCTCCGCGATCCGTCCGGAGAATCCGGCCTATGCGGCGGCGACCGCGGCGGGCATTCCCGTGATCCGTCGGGCCGAGTGCCTCGCGGCGATCCTGCACACGAAGAAAGGGATCGTCGTTTCCGGGACTCACGGCAAGACCACCACTTCCTCGATGGTGGCGCACGCGCTGCGGGAATCGGCCCTGCAGCCGAGCCACTACGTGGGCGCGGAAATCCCGGTGCTGGGAGCCAATGCCAAGTGGTCGGAAGACGGCGAGTGGATGGTCGCGGAAGGGGACGAGAGCGACGGCACGCTGGCGCTGTATCACCCGGCCTGCTCGATCATCCTCAATATCGAGGCCGAGCATCTCGACCACTACAAGGATCTCGAGGAGATCAAGCAAGTCTTCGCCACGCTGGTGAGCCAGACTTCCGGCCCGGTCGTCTATTGCAAGGAGTGTCCGGTGGCGACGGAGGTGGCGGCGAAGTCGTCGAAACCGGTGAGCTACGGATGGTCGGGCGCGGACTACACCGCGGCGGAGATCCGCGAACTGCGCGGCGCGACGGCCTTCACCGTGGTGCGGAACGGCGAGATGCTCGGCGATGTCGAACTGGGTATTCCGGGCCGCCACAACGTGCTGAACGCTCTGGCGGCGATCGCGACGGCGGATCAGCTCGGCGCGGACTTCCGCCTGGTGTCGCGGGCGCTGAATACCTTCGCCGGAGCCAAGCGGCGCTTCGAGACCAAGTACCTTTCCTCGCGGGTGCGGATCGTGGACGACTACGGTCATCATCCGACCGAGCTGGCGGCGACCCTGCAGACGGCGCGTTCGTTGAAGCCGGGCAGGGTGGTGGTGCTGTTCCAGCCGCACCGCTACACGCGGACGCAGGCACTGGCGGACGATTTCGGCAAGGTGCTGCAAGCGGCGGATCACGTGTTCGTGACCGATGTCTATCCGGCGAGCGAGCCGCCGATTCCGGGCATCAGCGGGGACACGATTGTCCAGGCGGCGAAGAAGGCCGGGTGCGATCATGTCGTTTCGCTGCCTTGCCTCGCGACGGCGCATCACACGGTGGGCAATTTCCTGGAGCCGGGCGATCTGTTGATCACGCTCGGAGCGGGCAATGTCCACGAAGCCGGGACGAAGATCGCGGCGGATCTCAAGGTGCTCGAAGAGATCATCAGCCACGCACCGCGCGGCGAGATCGATGCGAAACTCTACGAGCCGATGCGCCGGCACACGACGATGCTGGTGGGCGGTCCGGCACAGTACTGGATCGAGCCGCAGAGCTTCGAGGCCTTTGCCGCGGTGGTGAACTGCTGCCGCGAGCGCGGGATCGCGATGCGGGTCGTCGGCCGCGGGTCGAATCTTCTTGTTCGCGATGGCGGGATCCGCGGTGCGGTGATCCATCCGACGGGCGGTGCCTTTTCGGAATGTCGCGCGGAGGACGGCAAGATCATCGCCGGCGCGGGGGTGCGCTTGAAGAAGCTGGCGAGCGTCGCTCAGGCGGCGGGCATCGGCGGCTTCGAGTGGATGGAAGGCATTCCGGGCAATGTCGGCGGGGCTTTGCGGATGAATGCCGGCGCGATGGGCACGGAGACTTTCGACCAGGTGGTGAGCGTGACCTTCCTCGACGAGGACGGCGAAATCCGCACGCGCTCCCGGGAGGCGATCGTGTCGAACTACCGCGATGTTCCCGAACTGCGCCGGAACTTCGCGCTGCAAGCGGTCTTCGAAGGCAAGCCGGACACGGCGGAAGCGATCCAAGGACGCTGGGATGCCTCGCGCGCCAAGCGTCGCATTTCGCAGCCGGTCGCGGCGAGCGCGGGATGCATTTTCAAGAATCCGGCGGAAGTCCCGGCTGGAAAACTGGTGGACGAACTCGGCCTGAAAGGCTGCGGCGAAGGCAAGGCCCGCGTCTCGGAAGTCCACGGCAATTTCATCGTCAACGGCGGCGGCGCGACGGCAAGCGACGTCCTTGCGATGATCGAGCGCATCAAGGCCACGGCCCGCGAGACCCGCGGAATCGAACTCGAAACCGAGGTGAAGGTGCTCGGGGAGGACGACTTCACTTTCTAAAGACATGGAGGCACCGATTTTGATTTTCCCATGATTCCCCAAGATCTCCTCATCGCCGTCCTGATGGGCGGTCCCGGCTCGGAGCGCGAGGTCTCCCTTGCATCGGGGAAGGCCGTGCTCAAGGCGCTCCAGGCGGCGGGCTGCAATGCCGTCGGCGTGGACGTGAAGGACGCGGACTTCGAGCTGCCGGAGGGAACGGGCCTGGCCTACAACGTGATCCACGGGACCTTCGGCGAGGACGGGCAATTGCAGTCGCTGCTGGAGAGCCGCGGCATTCCTTACACCGGCGCAGGCGTGGCGAGCAGCCGGACGGCCTTCGACAAGAATCTGGCGAAGGAGAAGTTCATTGCGGCGGGCGTGCCGACCCCGGCTTCGGAGATCGTGGACGTTTCCGGCGGCGCGCGGCTGCCGTCGATCCCGGTGCCCTTCGTGGTGAAGCCGCCGCGGGAGGGATCGAGTGTCGGCGTCACGATCGTGAAGGACGAAAGCCAGGCCATGGCCGCGATGGAAACCGCGGCGAAGTACGGCAACGACATTCTGGTGGAAGCTTTTGTCGAAGGGAAGGAACTCACCGTGGGCATCCTCGATGACGTGGCGATGCCGATCGTCCACATCGCGCCGCGCGAGGGCTTCTACGACATGTCGAACAAATACCCGTGGCTCTCGGGTGGCGTGGGCAGCGACTACTATTGTCCGGCCGATCTGGATGCGGAGACCACCCGGCGCGTGCAGGAAGCGGCGCTGGCGGGACATCGTTCGCTCGGCATTGAGGTTTACTCGCGGGTGGATGTCTTGCTGGATGCGGCGGGGAATCCCTTCGTGCTGGAGGCGAACACGATCCCGGGAATGACGGAAACGAGCCTGCTGCCGAAATCGGCGGCGGCGCACGGGATCGATTTCACCGCGCTGTGCCTCCGCATTGCCGAACTCTCCCTCGCGATCCGCTCGGACTGCCCCCCGCGGTTGCCGTCCTGAAAACTGAACACTGAAAACCAGCAAACTGCTTCCATGTTCAAGAAACGCACCACCCGGGTCCGCCACAGCAAGGAACTCATCCGCTTGCAGGTGAACGTCCTGTCGCCGCGCATCGTGTGGTTCGGGTTCCTGAAGGCGTGCCGCCAGACGCTGAAGGTGGCGGTGCTGGTGTCGCTCGGCGTGGCGGCGGTGTGGGGGATCCGCGAGATGATCCGGAAGGGTCTGGTCGAGAACAAGGAGTTCAAGCTGCAGGCGATCGAGCTGACGCCGAATCCCGCGATCGACGAGCGGCGCCTGATCAAGGTGGCCGGAATCAACATCGACGGCAGCCTGTTCGACTGCGATGCGGACAAGATCGAGAAGGCGCTGCGGGCTCTGCCGGAGCTCTCCGCGGCCTCGGTGCGGCGCGAGTTTCCCGGGACGCTGGTGGTCGAGGTGATCGCCCGCGAGCCCTACCTGTGGGTGGCGAAGCTGGATCAGGACGTGCCGCCGCGGGACGCCGGGAAGGGCCTCGTGGTCGATCGCCAGGGAATTGCCTTCCACTGCCCCCCGGCCTTGCTGGCGGAGGCGGAGTTGCTGCCCTTGATCCAACTCGGAACGGGGGGGGAACCGCTCGTCGCCGGGAAACCGGTGGTGCATCCGGAGTTCGACCGCCTGCGCCGCCTGTATCAAATGGCCTGCCAGCGGATTCCCGGCGCGGAAGGCTGGGTGTACGCGCTGCGCCAGAACCGCGAGTGGTCGCTGGAACTTCTTTCCCGTGACGGGACCACGGCCTGCTTCGGTCTGGGGGACCACGAACGGCAGATGAACGATCTCAAATCCGCGCTGGACCACGCCCGCGAGAAGGAACAGCAAATCGCTTCGATCGAGCTGATTCCGGAACGCAACATCCCGGTGACGCTCCGCGGCGGCGGCGTGCCGCGTGCCATCCTGGTGGATGAGCCGGTCCCCGCAAGCGCTCCCGACCGCCGCACCCGCGATCTCAACGATCTCCTCAACCGCTGACCCCACCCCCAATGGCTCGCTCGAAGATCCACGTCGGCCTCGAAATCGGCACCAGCAAGATCTGCATGGTGGTCGGAGAGGTGAAGTCGGATGGCTCCGTCAAAATCCTCGGTGTCGGCCAATCGAAATCGGTCGGCGTGAAGAAAGGCGAGATCTACGACTTCCCGCAGGTGCGTGCCTGTGTGAAGGACGCGCTGGTCAAGGCGGAGGACGCCAGCGATGTCGAGATCGGCAGCGTCTATCTGGCCATCACCGGGGCGCACATCCAGGGGGTGAACAACCGCGGGAGCTTCCGCCTGCCGGATGACGAGTCGGTGATCGCGCCCGCGCACGTGCAGGAAGCGAAGGAGATCGCCCGCGCCGTGGCGATCCCGCCGGATCACGTGTACCTGCACCACATCATCCGCCGTTACGGCGTGGATGGTTTCGAGCATGCCACCACGCCGATCGGGCTTTCCGGCAAGACGGTGGATGCCGATTTCCACGTGATCCACGGCATCCGCTCGCGGATCGAGAACCAGATCAAGTGCGTGCGGGAGATGCCGCTGGATATCGACGACCTGGTGTTCTCGCCGATCGCTTCCGCGCAGGTGGCGCTCGACCGCGAGTCGAAGGAGCGCGGCGCGCTGGTGATCGACATCGGCGGCGGCACCACCGACTACGTGCTCTACCTCGACGGGGCGGTGGAAGCCGCGGGTTGCATCCCGGTCGGCGGTGATCACGTCACCAATGACATCCACCTCGTGACCGGACTGGCCTTCTCGAAAGCGGAGGTGCTCAAGATCCGCGAGGGCGATGCCTCGGCGGACCCGGCGCGCTCGGTCGGGCTGATCAAGGTGGCGGACGAGAAGGGCTTCGCGGAAGCCGAAGTGAAGCGGCAGCTTCTCAACGACATCATCCGCCAGCGGCTTGAGGAAACCTTGCGGTTGCTGCAGCGCCGTTTGCCGGAGGGTGCGGTCGAGCGGATCGGCACGGGAGTCTTCCTTTCCGGCGGAACCAGCCTGATGCGCGGATTCGGCGAGCTTGCGCACGACATCTTCAAACGGGATATTTACCGCCCGGAGCCGCCGGAACTGAGCGGCGTACAAGCGAATTTCAAGGACCCCCAGTTCACCACCGCCATCGGACTGATCCGCTACGCGCAGATCATCGAGGCCGAGCGCGAGCCGAAGCGGGGGGTCTTCCGCAAGATCGGCAATGTCCTCTGGCCCTTTTCACGATAATTCCTCACCCGGCGGCACCGCCGCCCATCCTCGAACGTCATGATCGAATTCCCACGCGACCTTCAGAACACCATCCCATCGTCTTCCGTGAAAATCGTCGGTCTCGGCGGCGCGGGGACCAACATGCTCGACCGGGTCGTCCTCGACGGCATGGACGGAGCGGAAATGCTGGCGATCAATACCGACATCCGCACGCTTTCCGGCTCGGTGGCGCGCGACCGGATCCAGCTCGGCCGCAATCTCACCAAGGGCCTGGGAGCCGGCGGTGATCCGGAGCTCGGCCAGCAGGCGGTGCTCGAAGCGGAGAGCGAAGTGCGTGCCGCCTTGAAGGGCCGCAAGATCGTCTTCCTCTGCGTGGGTCTCGGCGGCGGCACCGGCTCGGGCGCGGCCCCGATCGTTTGCCGCATCGCGCGCGAGGAAGGAGCATTCGTGGTGGTGTTCGCGACGATGCCGTTCAGCTTCGAAGGCCGGCGCCGCCGCGAGCAGGCGGATACCTCGCTGAATGAACTGGCGGTGCTTTCGAACGCGCTGGTGACCTTCGATAACACCCGCATGGGCGACCTGGTGCTGGCCAAGCAGGGCATCCATGAAGCCTTCGCCGCGGCGGACCGGATGATTTCCGAGAGCATCAAGGCGGTGATCCGCCTGGTGATCCGCCCGGGCCTGATCAACGTCGGCCTGGACGACCTGATGACCGCGCTGCGCACGACGCGCTCGCGCTGCCTTTTCGGTTCCGGCATCGCGACCGGCAAGGACCGCGCGCAGAAGGCGCTGCGGAACGCGCTCAACAGCCCGCTGCTCGATCAAGGCGCGCTGCTGCGCGACACCGAGACCGTGCTGGTCCACCTCTGCGGGGGCGAAGATCTGACCCTGTACGAGATCGAGCTGCTGATGCAGAGCCTGTCGAAGCATGTGCCCGAGAAGGCCCACGTGCTCTTCGGCGCGGCGGTGGACCCGAGCATGGGCGATCACCTGAGCATCACGATGGTGAGTTCCCTGCCGGAAGACCGCCTGCACGTCCCGCGCACCTCGCAGCTGGAACGCCCGGCGCTTCTGGAGCCGACGATCGGTTTCGCGGACGACGTCGAAGAGGAGGAGCCGGTGGTCATCAAGCCGGTCGCGCGCGAGCGCAAGCCCTCGGTGCCGGTGTCCGCAACAGCGGCCAGCCTCTTTGCCGACCCCGCGCCCGCGCCGGTGGTGGCGGAATTCACCTCGCGTCCTGCCGCTCCGGCGGTCGAGGAAGCCCCCTTTGCGGAACCCGAGCCTTCGCCCTTCACGATCGACCCGATCGTGCCGGAAGACGAGAAGGAGGAGGATGATTTCGCGAGCATCGCGGAGGAGGAGCCCGAGCCCGAGCCGGAACCGGAACCCATGGTTGTTCCGGATCTGGAGGATGACGATTTCCCGGAACTCGCGGCACCCCCGGTGAAGGAACTCGAAGAGGAGGAGCCCGCGTTTTTCTCGATCGCGGAGGATCAGGAACCCGCTTCCGAGCAAGAACCCTCGGTACCCGCCGAGAAGCCGGTGGTGCTGCCGGGTGTCTTCGACGATCTGGAAGAGGACTTCGCGGATCTGGAGGAAGAGCCGGTGGTGCTGGAGAAACCCGCCGCGAAAGCCAAGCCGGGGAAGGCCCAGCCGGAGCTAAGCTTCGAAGGCGGTCCGCGCGGGAAGTTCGAGGGTGCCTCGCCGAGCTTGTTCGAGGGTGAGGATCTGGACGTGCCTGCGTTCCTGAGGAAAAAGCGCTGAGTCTTAGCTGATGTCCGTCAACGGGTCGCACCGGTTCGGTGCGACCTGTGGAGATATGCCCTCAGACGGGCTTTGCATTCTCTCCAACAGAAGCCATCGTCGGCGGCAACCGACCGATGGAATCAAAGCCGTCCAGTCTCGATCGCTTGCGGATCGACCGCTCGCAGGAGCCGCTGAAATCCGGCGGCGGGAAGGGCTGGTGGATCCTCCTCGTCGTTTTGCTGCTAGGCGGTGGCGGAGGCTGGTGGTGGATTCACCGCGAGAAGCCCGTCGCCGTGAAGACGGCGGTGGCCCGGGCGCAGTCCGGAGGAGGGGCGGGCTCCGCGCGCACCCTGCTGAATGCTTCCGGCTATGTGACGACGCGCCTCGATGCCACGGTGTCGTCCAAAGTGACGGGAAAGGTGGCGGAGATCCTGGTGGAGGAAGGGATGAGGGTGGAGAAGGGCCAGGTGCTGGCGCGGCTCGATGATTCCAACGTGCAGACCGGGCTGCGATTGGCGGAGGCCCGGCTGG
>CBFGPU010000057.1:0-8760 GCA_965650715.1 uncultured Haloferula sp.
AGGCGGCCATACCATAGCCGGTGATCAGCAGCGTGGGCCGGTAGGTGGCGAGCTGGTTTTGAAGCTGACGCCAGCCCTCTCCCGCCGGTTCGTGCCCCGCTTGCAAAAGGCTGAGACCACAGCGCGAATCGCCCGCCGGAGTGTCCCCGCTCCAGCCGAGATTACGGAAGGTCACGGAGCGGTCCGGAAAGCGGGTGGTGGCGGCCATCTCGATCCAGCCCTCGTATTGCTCCCGCTCGGCAAAAGCGTCACCAAGGAAGGCTACCCGGTCCCCCTCGCGGAGTTCGAACGAGGTCTGCGCATGCAGCGCGGAAAGACAAACGAGGCCGGGGAGCAGGAAAAGACGATGCATGGATTCGAGTGCTGTTAACACGGTTCCGAAGGAGCCGGGAACTATCAATAATTGGAGGGAACTTTCTACGCCCCGATTGAAAGAACCTGTCAGATTGCGCGTGAAGCAATGGTCATGATTCGCCTTTTTACCGCCGGTGTCTGCGCTACGGCAGCACTCCAAGCCCATGAGGCGGCACCGGCAGCGGCACCGGGCGCCTTGGCCGCGACGGATACCGGGTGCGAATCACGGCAGCTCTGCGGCTGGACCATCCATCTGCGGAAGTCCCTCTGGGTCGCGAAGCCCGATGAAACTGCCAAGGCGCTCGACCTTCTGAAGCGGCAGCTAGACGAGATCGTGAAGGTGGTTCCCGCCGGACCGCTGGCGGAATTGAAGAAGGTGCCGCTATGGTTCACGCCGGAGTACCCCGGCACGCCGCCGCGCGCGGAGTATCATCCCGGCGGCAAATGGCTCGCGGACCACGGGCGGGACCCGGCGATGGCGAAGGGAGTGGAGTTTACCAACGTCGCGATCTTTGAATCCGACTCGCGGCGCATGCCGAATTTCGTGCTCCACGAACTCGCCCATGCCTACCACGACCGTGTGCTCGGCTTCGACGAGCCCCGCATTCCGGCGGCTTTCACGAAGGCGAAGGAGTCCGGTCGCTATGCGAAGGTGGAACGGCGGGATGCCGAAGGCCGCAGCAGCCATGGCCCGGCCTATGCGATGACCGATCACAAGGAGTATTTCGCCGAGGCGAGCGAAGCGTACTTCTCGCGCAACGATTTCTTCCCCTTCACACGGGAGGAATTGAAGCGGCATGATCCGGAGTTCTTCGAACTCCTGGAAACGATCTGGAACACGCCGCGGCCATAGCCCGGGGTCCGGTCAGCATTCGAAGAGCCAGCCTTCCTCCACAGGCTGGAAGCGGAACAAGCCGTGATCGTCCAGGAACATCCGGATATCGCGTTCCGACTCACCGTTGATCGATTGCACCGCTCGGGTATGGATCACGGGCAGCAGGTCCACGATTCCCTTCCGCCCGACCGGGATATAATCATATCCCCAGCCGCTACGGTTGTCCGGATCCAGATAGCCGTAAAATTCGCGCCATGCCTCGCGGGTGAAGACGGGCACCATGATTTCCACGAAATTGGTGATGCGGCCTGCCACGGGATGAATCGGCTCCCCGGTGACGGACCGCCACGGTGTCGGGCAGTGGCGTCGGCGCGTGATGGCGTGTGACAATCCATGGGGCGACTCGATGGCCGGTTGCGCCATTTCCAAACGGTTCGCCTGCATGATTCTCACGAACCGCCCGGGATCGAATCCATTCACACCGATGTCATCGTCCCAGAAGAAGAGGTAGTCGTATTCCGCGACGACGTCGGGATGCAGGTGACGCAGTGCCAGTTGCCACTTGTAGCCGCGATCCTGGATCAGCTGGACACCCTCGGGCACGGGAAGCTCCGCCTGGTCATACTGCAGTAACAGGCAATCCGCTCCTGCATTCCGGAACGCGGCCAAGACCTCCGGCAGCAGATCCTTGGCCGGGGCGCCCACTGGGGAGACGTAGAGCATCCGGCACGGGCCATCCGCCGGTGCGATTCGCGAGGTCGCCAAAGGCCGCCGCGGAATCCGCATGGGGAAATGCAACTTCCCGGGAACGTGCTCGACCGGGCCCTGCCAGTGCCATGTCCGCCCGTCATACCAGCGGCCCTTCCGATCCTCCGGCGTGAAACTTCCGTTTCCGCCGATGTCCTCGACCTTCAAGCCGGCACGGCTCACCAGCGTGGGGTAAAGGGCTTCCGGATGGCCGCTCCATCCCGCGCGGACTCCCGCCATGATCGCTTTCGCAGCGGGGCGGCTCAAGCGCACGAGGGGCAGCAGCGCGGCGACACCCGTATCGGCTGGAGCGGGTTCCTCCCCGTCCTTGAGACTGCTCCACCAGTTCCAATCCGGATCTTCCGCCCGGGTCCGGATCTCCGTGGCCAACAGGTCCGCGTCCCGGTCATCGAAGCCGCTGTAAAAGCTCTCCCAATCCCCGTCGAGGTAAACCGGCTCGTCGACAAGCCACAGATACTCCACCTCGGATCCCAGGAATTCCTCCAATTGTTCGATCATAACTTCAGTGTCCGTTTCCATTTTCATCTGTCATTCCCGCACCAGATCAAGTAAGGGCTCCACCGCACAGCCCCCGAGGTTCTCACGAGTCCGCCCGGCTATCTCGCCCGATGCAAGCCCCACTTCCCGATATCCGAGCCTGCGGGAAATTTGCGCGCGAAGAAACCGGGAAACGCCGCAAGCTCGGCAGCAAGCTCGGGTCGGACGACCACCGGCTCGTCCGGCCGCACATGATTGTTCTGCTGCCCCCATCTCACCCATGTGGTATCCTGTTGCTGGATCCTTTCACCCTCGGGATACCCGCTCAGCGCCAGCAGGGTCCCGAAGTAATGCTCGTCTGGAGCTTGCACTCCTTCGAAGTGGGACGTGATGTCGTGCTCCGTGACGCAAGCTGCCGCCTCGCGATTCAAGAGAATCCATTGCGAATGGGTCCGGTAAGTCCGCGCGGGCAGATCGCGGATTGCGGCAAGCCGCTCCAGATGCGGGGGCTTCATGGTTGCTGCATCGGCGCAGGACAGCATCGACCTCGGGTCGATCCGCAACCTGCGGCGTATCTCCGCCCATGGCTTCACAGGCACACAGGATTCGGACGCAAACGCGAAGTGAGTGATGGACTCATCCGCCATCGCTGCCCGCAGCAGGGACAGCATGGCACGCACCAGCGAGATGTCGCCCCAAGCGGTTTCCTGCCAGTCCTCGATCACGCTTCCGGCCAGGAATCCCTTTTCGGCCTCCTGCCGGTCTTTCGCATGTGAGAACGCAACCACTTCCCCGCCGGCATCGTCGACGAACTCGCGCCAGATTTCCGGGTGGCATACGTCGCCCCGGGTAAGGAAGAGCAGGGCCAGTTTGGGGTCGGTCTTCGGTTTCGGCATCCGCGCAGCCGGCGGGGTGAAAGGAACCACCACCCCATCCTCCCCGGTCTCGACGCGGGAAAGCTCGATCGCCTCGGGATTACGGTTCTCCTTCCAACGCAAGCCGCCCCACATCTCCATCTGCAATCCTATTAGCTCCCCCGAACTGGCGATCTGTTCGCCGGTCCGGGTGTAATTGCTGTACGTGCCGTGGGCCAGATCCGATTTGTTCACCGCTTGCCACGCGAGATTCGGATAGCAGGCGTAGGTCGGTATCTCCTGGTGCAAGTCCGCCAGAAACCAATCGCTGGCCCGTGCATGGAGACGCGGCTCCCCGTCACGGCGGCCTAGGGCCGCGATCACCCGCCGGTAATAGGGCGCTCGCACCGCGAAGGCATGCGTATCCAGGGCGTAAGGAGTTCTCACCACTCCGCGCCCCGCGGGCCACGGGCGCTTGTGGTGGGCGCAGCCCAGGTAAAAGATCCCCCAGTCTTCCGGAAGCTCGATGTCCTGCAAGCGGCTGAGCATTTCCGGATGGAAGATCACATCGTCCTCAAGCACGAGGACCGCGTCCGCCTCGAGCAAGGCGGCCTTCCTCAGCACCAAGCGCTGCGTGAGAGCCAGGGCATATCTGCCCGCGGATTCGTAGCCGCGGTTCTTCCGGACAAACCGGGCATCCACCGCCGGGAAACGTTCGGCGGAGATTCCCGCCTCTTCCAGGGCGATCTCCGTCTCGATTCGCCGGTCCTGACGCCGGCCCAGGTTGATGAAATAGCGGAGAGGGAAGGTGCGGTTGAAGTCCATGTGAGGAAAAGGGGTTGGGTAGCCACTGGTCGGTCAAACGATGTCCGCCCGCTCAGGACTCGAGAAGGTCGAGGAACAGGCCGCCCTCCTCGCCATAGGTCCTCATCATATGAAGCGCGAATGAAAGATCGATTTTGTCCTTCTGCTTTCCTCCCACAAAATGCAGTAGCGCGGCATCCCGGTAGTCCAGGAATCCCTTGTCCAGATGAAAGGGAAACATGATTTCGCCCCTCTCGAAAGGCTTCACGCGGAGTTCCGTCTCCAGCAGCAGCTTGTTGAAGGCGGTCTGGTCGCGGAACTCCTTGTGCCGGACAGGCTGGCTGTCATGGATCCGTTTCCATTCCTGCATCACCTCTTCGAACTTGTTCCCCCGCACCGCGAAGGTTCCGGCGTTGATCCCGTCCCGTCCGAGCCAGCTATTCCGGCCTCTTGCCGACACCCCACTTGCCCCGCCTTCCAGATAACCGTTGAAGACCGTATCTGAAAACACGTTCCTTCCCCTCTCGGGCTGAACGAGCAAGTCGGCATCCCCCGCAAAGAGGTGCTCCACGTCGCGAAGGGCGAGACAATCCGCATCCAGATAACAGATCCAGTCGTACTGCTCCGGATTCGTGATCCATTGGCCCGCCAGGAAGCGGGATTCAAGCGCCGCCTTCAGGCACCTCTTTCCTGCTTCCTCTCCCGTCCCGAAATCCGGCGTCTCGATATAGATTTCACTGAGGCCCTTGCGTTCCACCGGAAACAGGGGCTGGGCGAAATTCCGGATCACCAGGATCTCACCGCTCCAGAATCCACGGAGCAAGGAGGAGCACAATAGCTTGGACATCGTTCTGCTCCCGCGCCAGCCGGGGAGATCGTAAGCTACGGTGTAAATCAGGTTCATCTTTGTCGGATTGAGGAAGCGGTGAGTGGCTCCGGCCCCCTTTTGACTCGCCGCCGGGGTTCATCAGTTCGGCTTCCGCTTGCCGGGATGAAACGCATCGCAAGCTTCACTTCTCTACAAGGTAAAATCCTGACCTATCTCCCGTTCGCCCCCAAACGCCCTCGAAGGATATTCCTTCTTCCTTGACACGCTAACAGACGCGAACCGGATCAACCGCGCGCCGACTCGGAAGTCCTCGCTGACGGGTTCCCATCGAACCGCATTGGCGCTGCCAACCAAGCACTACGCGCTTCCTGGCGGCTGCTCCCAGGAGGCTTTCCGCCCAACCCTTTGATCCGAGGACATCCCATCTGCTTGACTAGGGCTATCTCATTGGAAAAAGGTAGCTGGACTTGACCGGATGGAACGAATCGAACCCAAGGAACATGGAGATGATGGACAATCGACCGCGATTCTTCTCCACGGGCTTGTCCACCGGAGCTTGGACCATGTGGTTGATAGCTTCCGGGACAAGCTGGTTGCTCCTTTCGCGGAGCTGGGCGACGTGGACATCTTCTTCCACTCTTGGGATATATCGGAGATTACCAATCCGCGGGCGGGCGAGCATGGCGTGACCGTGGATCCCGGCGAAGTCGCCCGGTGGCTGCCGGAGGCCCGCGGCATCTTCGAGTCACAGGAGGAATTCGACCGCACCATCAATTGGGACCCCCTTTTTGAGAAGAACCCGATGCGATACTGCACCGGAAACGAGGCGGCGGCCCGCGCCACCCTCATGAATTTCCGCCGTGCCGTGGAATCCCAGCAACGGGCCTGGGATTTCTTCACCCGCACGAAGACCCGCAGCTACTCCCGCGTCGTGGCCACCCGGCCGGACCTCAAATTCCTGCAGGAACTGGAAATCCCCGACGAGTTGGCATTACCCGAGCCCCGACACGATCCCGCTTCAACCCGCCTGTGGGTGCCCCGTTTCCACGCCTGGGGCGGCGTCAACGATCGCTTCGCCATCGGGCGGGAAACCGGCATTGGCATCTGGTCTCGACGCGCGGACTTCGTGGACGGCTGCCTGCTCAATCCCGGCGACGCCAACCCGGAATGGATTCTCATGAAATGGCTGGAGCGAAATGGAATCCGTCCCTCCTTGCTGGACTTCGTGTTCCAACGTGTCCGCGCGAACGGGGAGGTGACGGAAATGGATCGCAACCTCACCGTCACCGGTTCAACGCGACCCGCGGCAACGGCTGCATCGAAGTCATCCGCGAATGGAGCCGTGGCAGCGGCGATACGGAAGGAGCGCTTTCTCGTTCTAGCGAGGCATGCTAGTGATGCCAGCCGTCGCTTGGAGAAGATCCTCGCCCCCTTCGGACGGACCGAGGTGATCCTGGATAGCCCCGGAAGCAGCGAGGACGACGGCGTCTGGTATCCCGACGAGGAGGTGGCTGGTTACGGCGGCTTGATGAGCAATTCATCCCCCTTCCCCACGATCACCGCCTGGTCCCGGGCGATGTTTCATCTGGAGAAAACCTTGGAGCCCGACGAGGCCGTCTGGTTCGTGGAAGATGATGTCGCCGGCAATCCCGAATACTTCGAGGCCTTGATCCGGGAAACCGCCTCTTTCGGCCCGGACCTCGCCGCCATCGATATCTTTTCTCGCGATGCAGACCCCGAATGGTACCTGTGGAGCTACGCCGAACCTTGGTTCGAGCAGCCTTGGAAAGCATTCAAGCCGCTTTGCCGCAAGAGCCCGCGGCTCATTTCCGCCGCCCTGGACTTCCGGCGCAAGCACGGGCGCTTCGCCTTCCACGAAGTTCTGTTCCCGTCACTGGCAATCGAGGCAGGCATGCACTGCCTCGATTGGTACCAGATCCCGGATTTCCGGCGCCTGCTGCCCGTCTTCCGGTTCCGGCCCACGGTGGAGACGGCAGAGCAAGGAGTCTGCCATCCGGTGAAGGCCGATCCCACCCATGAAGCCATCTGCGGTCACAAAGCCCGGCCGGCGGAGCGCCCCTCCCGTCCGGAGATTTCCGGGATGCCGCGCTTCTCGGAGGCCGTCTTCGAGCCGTGGAATCTCCAGACGGAGGAGTACAAGTGGCTCGTGCGCCATTGCCGCCGCAATGGGATCCGCGCGGCCCTCGAGATCGGTTGCGGAACCTCCACACTCGCCCTGCTGGACGCCGGCTGCCGGGTCTTGTCCTTCGAAGCCGATCCATTCTGGCAGACCCACGCATCCCGCTGGTTCGGAGAAAATCGCGATCTGGAACTCAGGACTCCCGGACAAGACAGGATCTGCCTTGCCGGCGATCTCCCGTTCCGCCCGGAACTTGTTCTCGTGAACGCCGCCCGCGCAACCGGCCTCGGGGCGGCCAATCTGCTGCAGGCATGTGAATTGGGCCTGACGATCGCGAAGGAAGTGGTCGTTCATGGCACTTCCGACCCGCAGGCACGAGCGCTTGTGGCGGCCTTGGAATCTTCCGGTCGTCCGGCGCGCTTCCTTCCCTGTCCACGCGGCATCGCGATCTTGCACTCCGGATCGCCCTACGGTCCGCCTCCCGGGATAATAGAGTCCGCCTCGCGCTACCGCGGCCTCAAGACGACGGGATGGTACGTCGCCGAGCCCGAAACGTGGGAAATCTATTTCGGCGCGGACGGGCCGGTAAAGGTATTGGAGATCGGCGCTTCCGACGGGGTGAGCGCGAACCTGATGCTGGATCTGCTGTTCCCCCATCCGGCCAGCGAGGTTCACTGCATCGACCTCTACGATCCGATTCCGGACCTTCCTGGATTCGCCGAGCAGTGCCGGAGCGACTTTGATGAAAACGCGCGGCGAGGCGGGCACTCCTCGCAGTTGCACTGCTATGAAGGTCATAGCGGGGAAATCCTTGCGACAATGATTTCAGGAGACGGATTGTGGGGAAGCTTCGATCTCGTGCATCTGGCGGGCGGCATGTCGGCCGAGACGATCCTGGCGTCGGCATGCCAATCCTGGCATCTTGCCAAGCCGGAGGCACTCATGGTTTTCAGCTCGGCCGGGCATGGGAAGACCGGTCCGGAGCGGGTGGCTTGGGAGGCGTTTCGCTCCGCCTTCCACAGAAGCTTGTTGATTCTGCGCGAAGGGGAATCCGTTATCGTGCAGAAAACCGTCCCTCCGGCTTCCGTGCCATGACCCGTGCGACGGGTGGCTGGATAAGCCGCGTTACAAGGCCGCCGAAAGCGGTTCATTTCCCCTTGCGGCAGGGGTCCGGGTTTCCTAGCGTGCGCGCCCTATGACCCGGAGCCCGATCCGCTTCACCGGCCGCGCCTGCCTGCTTGCCTGTGCCTGCGGCACCGGCTGGGGACCGCTTGCCGTCCACGCGCAAGAGCGGGAAATTCCCTTGGCCCCGCCGCGGAAATCGGATGCTCCGGTGAATTTCGACCCCGCGGATGTCTATTTCCAAGGCTGGCTGCTGTCGCGCGATGCCGAGAAGCTGCGGGCCGAGAAGAAATACCCGGAAGCCTTGGAGAAATTGCAGAGGGCTCGGGAACTTTTCGACAATGTCGCGACTTACTTCCCGATGTGGAAGCGCGAGATGGTCGGCGGACGCCGGGCCCAGACCCAGGAGACGATCGATCAAGTCGCTCCGCTCGCGAAAGGCATCGACGGGTTCCTCCTCGCCTCCTCTCTCGCGGTCGCCAGTCCAGAGAAAGCCGTCCCCGTGTTCGAGGAGATGAAGCGATACCAGGAAACGCTGCCGGAGCCGTCGCGGACCTACATGCAATACGTGAACGAT
>CBFGPU010000058.1:0-8750 GCA_965650715.1 uncultured Haloferula sp.
GACTTTTTGTATCTGTCTTTGAAGGTGGTTGAAACCAACACGTGGCCCGGCCGCCACGCCATGCTCATCCTTCACGGACGCAGCTTCGCCCGCTCCGCTTTCGGCAATGACGCGACCACCAGCTCGTAGGAATGGTCGATCAATTCCCTAACCAGCTTGGCCGGCAGCGAGTTGTCGAGCACCACGGTATTCCAGTGGCGCTTGTTCATGTGGTGGCCCGGCGTGATTGCGGCGTGCTCGTCCCGCAGCATGATCGACCGCTCCGGGTCGCACTTCAGGTTGATCCGCGCTGGGAAATCATCGGGCACCGCCAGCCCGAACATCTTCCCTCCCACTTTGTACACCAGCACGTCCGGCCCGAAGGGCGTCGTCTCCTCGGCCCCGGGCTTCGAGAGAAATCGTTCGATCGCATCGGGCAGGTCCATGGCAGCTAGACGAGAGTTCCCTCGGTCACCCCCAGCTTCTCGAAGGCCGCCACGTTCGCCAGCAGCGTCTCCGCATCCGTTTTGCCCGCGAGGAAATCCTGATACGACTGGATCGCACGCAGCGCCCCGAGATCATCCTCATCCAGCAACTCCACCCGGAACTTCGACAAACCCTTCGCCCGCAGGTCGGCGAAGAACCGCGCCCCCGTCTGAGCCCGTCCGTTGAAAAGCGTGTTGCGGCAACCGACGTCCGCCATCAGCCGGTGCATCTGTCCCACGCGATCCCTCAGATGCACCACATGGCTTTCGCAGGGCCGCCCGCAATCCTTGTACGTCGTCCCCTTGCTCAAAAAGGTGCAGAACACGCAGTGCTCCATATGAAACATCGGCATGTGCTGGTGCAGCGTCAGCTCGAACCACGACGGCGGCGCCCCGCCCAGCAGGTCCAGCACCTGCCCGATGTTCAGGTCGTACGAGATCGTCAGCGCATCGAGGTTGGCCGCCTCCTTCAACAACCGCGCCGTGATCGGGTTCGCCACATTCAGCGAGAAATCCCCGACCTTCCGCAAGTCGCTACGATGCTTGTAGTACTCCAGCGAAGCCAGGTTCCGCAGCAAGAGTCCATCCGGCTCCATCCGCTCGATCATCTTCAGATAGCCGCTCTCGCCCGGCTTCACGATCCGCGGCGTCGCCAGCAGGATCTTTGAATTCCCCTCCCGCAGCGCCACCGCCTCCTTGTAGCGCCTCGGATCCTCGAAGTCGCAATAGACCGTCGCCACCCCGCGCTCCACCGCCGCCCGCACCTGCACCGGCGTCCGGCACAACACCGAAAGCTCTGCCGCTTCCTCCTCCCTCTCCACCTCCGGCATCAAATCCCGGAACGTCACCGCCGTCACTCGCCGGGGCCGGGAGCCTCCCGGTGCGCAGCCCTCCGCCAAAGCCTCCGCCAGCACCCGCCGCATCCGGTTCAATTCCGAAAGCGGGATATGGCACTCGCCCTCCACCAGGAACTCCACCCCTTCCAACTCAAACTCCGTATCTCCCAGCCGCCCCATCTGCTCCCGCAACGTCGCTTCCGAAAGAGCATGCTTCGCCGCCGGCTGCAGCGGCATCGCCGACTCCACGACCGCCTTCTTCCCGCCGCACTCCGCGGCCACCTTCAGCGCCTGGCCCGGTCTCCCGCTTGCCGTGAAACGCACGCCCGCCTTCACCTCGCGCAGCTTCGCGTTTTGCCAAAAGCGCCGGATCTCCGATTCCAGCTTCTCGTCGGAAGTCTTGTAGAGCGTGTGGCCGGGCTTGATCCGCGAGAAATTGATCCCGCTGTACGTGCGGTGGAAAACAATCCGCTCGCCCTCGATCTTCCAGATCCGCGCGCCCTGCTCCAAGTCCCGGTTCTCGCCCGCATCGAAGACCACGCCGTCGCCCGGCTTCAGCGGCACCTCCGTCCGATCCGTCAACTCGATCCAGGTCCCGCCGCAAGCCGAGATCGTTCCCAGAAGCGGCCCGCGCTTCTTCCCGAAGCGACCGTGCGTCAGGTACGGATGATTCGTCCCCTTCAGCCAACCCGTCGTCATCCCGCGGGAAAACATCATTTCCAGCTCGTAGCGGTCCTCCGCCGTGATCTCCGCCGCCGTCGTCTCCAGCGCCGCGTCGATCGCCTTGCGATACACCCGCGTCACTGCCGCCACATACTCCGGCGTCTTCAAGCGGCCCTCGATCTTGAACGACTTCACCCCTGCCTTCACGAGATCCGGGATCATTTCCACCGCCGCCAGATCCTGCGGGCTCAGCAAATACCTCACCTCACCCATCTCGCGGGTCACCCCGTCCACCACCAGTTCGTATGGCATCCGGCATGCCTGGGCGCACTCGCCGCGGTTCGCCGAACGCTGCCCGAGCGATTCGCTCGTCAGGCATTGCCCGGAGTAAGCCACGCACAGCGCTCCGTGCACGAATACCTCCAGCGGCGTCGATGGCACCTCGCCGAAGCGCTCGATTTCCTTCGCGGAAAGCTCCCTTGCCAGCACCGCCCGCTCCATCGGGAAGAGCGATTCGATGAAATGCAGTCCCTCCGGCGAGGTGATCGTCATCTGTGTCGAGCCGTGGAGCTCCACCCCCGGCGCGATCTCCCGCGCCATCTTTGCCAGCCCGAGATCCTGGATAATCAGCGCGTCCACCCCCGCTTCCGCGATCGTGCGGAGTTGCCGCTCCGCCGCCTCCAGTTCGCCGGTGAAGATCAGCGTGTTCATCGCCACGAAACCCTTCACCCCGTGCTTGTGCAGGAAGGCCATCAGCTCCGGCAGGTCAGCCTCCGTGAAATTGTCCGCCCGCAGCCGTGCGTTGAACTTCGGCATCCCGAAGTAAATCGCATCCGCACCGGCCGCCACGGCCGCACGCGCGCAGTCCCAGTTACCGGCGGGGCTGAGCAATTCGGGCGTGTAGGCGGGATCCATGGGCGAGGGGACCGATGCCACGGATTTCCCCCTTTGGAAAGCCCTGCCCGTCCCGAAAACCACTCGACACGGCATTCGCCCCGCGCACCATTTCCCTGATGAATCCTTCCGTCGTCCCCGCATGAGCGAGCCTGTGCGTGTCGATAAGTGGATGTGGGCCGTGCGTCTTTTCAAGACCCGCGGTCTCGCCGCGAAGGCCTGCGAAACCGGTCGTGTCAAAGCCGGCGAGCGCATCCTCAAGTCCTCCTCGGAACTCCGCGGCGGCGAACTCCTCGAACTTCCCTTTCCGGAAGGTCCCGGCACCCGCATCGTTCGCGTGCTCGCCCTCATTGAAAAGCGCGTCGGTGCCCCCGAGGCCCGCGCCGCCTGCGAGGAAATCACCCCGCCCGAAGTCACCGAGCAGCGCAAGGCCTGGCTCGAAGGCCGCACCCACCGCCTCATCGGCGACCAAGGCCGCCCCACCAAAAAGAACCGCCGTCAGATCGACCAGCACCGCGGCTTCTTCGAATAAGTCGCGGCGCAGTACCTTGGGCCGTTGCAGCCCGCCCGCTCCTCCCTTCCATCTCCCGTTTGTGAGATTCGTTCGATTCGCGGTTTACTTCCACCTCCCCCCCAAAAAAAGCCGCCCGGGTCCCCACCCGGGCGGCACTCAACCCAAAACCTGAAACGGCTACCCGAATCAGGGGATGTCCACGGTCAATCGACCGAAGAGCTTCGTTCCCGGTGTTGCCAGCGCCTTTGGAACCCGCACCGTCACCCGGTCGATCCCTGCGCCGTGGAAGTCGTCGTCCGTCACGATCACCACCGGTGTACCACCCGGCAGTCCGTTCACGGCGTCCGTCCACGTCGCCAGTCCGGTGCCGTATTGGACACGCGGGTTGTAAGCGAGCGACTCGTCCGTGCGGCGGAACGTGAAGTTCATGTAAGTCGCATCCACTGTCACCGTCGGCAGCAGCGGGTTGGAATTCGAATTCGGACCGGAAGGATCGCCACCCAGCACGAACTCGATGCCGTTCGGGATTCCGTCACCGTCGGAGTCCACGTTGCCGCCCGCACCGCTGAGCCCGTTCGCGGAGGCCCAGGTGCCGTAGGCATCGCCGGCGGCGTTCGTGATCACCACCTGACCCGCGCCATCGTGGTAAGCCACCGAATAACCGGCCGGCAGGCCCGTCACCGTCGCGAAGGTTCCCGTCCGGGTTCCGGTGAAGCTGGCAATTACATAGGTGGACAGCGTTGGTGCGCTTAGCACGCTCACGTTCAGGGTCGCACCGGTGAGATCGAGGTTGCCCGTCACCACCAGCGTGTCCTCGTTCGCACCGTCGATGTCGCAGGCATAGGTGCCGGCGATCGTCGTCGCACCCGCAGCGAAGTCCCCGGCCGAGGCACCCGGCGCGATCGTCCCGGTGGCATCCACCGCCAGCGGACCCGCTACCGATCCCGTGCCAGCCAGCGTGCCTCCCGTCACCGTGGTGGTGCCGGTGTAGCCGTTCGCCGCGTTCAACACCAGGGTGCCGCTACCGGTCTTCGTCAGGTTCGCCACCGCGCCCGCGTTGTCCGCGGAGGAGTTCAGCAGGCGCGTCGCCACAGTCAGGTCCGCCGCCACGTCACCGGTCGCATCCGCCACGTCGAACGTGATCGTGCCCACCAGATGGTGGCCGAAGGTGCCCGCCGCCGTGATCAGCGAAGGCGTCGTGCCGCCCGCGGTCACCGTGCCCTTGATCTCGAAGCCCTGGTAGCCGCCGGGAGCGGTCGTCCGGGTGTCGGTCACGGTACCCCCGTTCAGGAACAGCGGGCCCGTCACGTTGTAGTTGTTCGCGGCCAGCGTCGCGCCGGGGTTCACCGTGATCGACGGCAGGTTTGCCGCCGCAGTGCCACCGTTGCCGAAAACATTGTTGATGCCGAAGTTGAGCGTGCCGCCGTTCAGGGTGATCATGCGCGTTCCGGACGCTGCACCCAGACCGGAAACCGTGCCGTTGCCCTGGCCCGTCACTGTCAGCGTGCCCGCATCCACGGTCACGTTACCCGTGAAGGTGCTGCCTCCCGTCGGGATCGTCAGCGTGCCGGTGCCCATCTTGTTGTAGCTGCCGGAACCTGCCATCACCGCCGGGATCGAGAGATTGCCGGCACCGCCGATCTGATTGCCCGCGCCGGTCAGGACCAGTTGCGAGATCGTCGCCGATGCCGTGGCACCGGTCCCCGCTCCGCCCGTCACGGTCACCGTGGGAGCCGACGTGAAGCCCGTCCCCGCCGCGGTCGTGGTAATCGTGTTCAAGCCGCCGCTTGCGATGGTCGTGGTCGTGGTCACGCCGGTCCCTCCTCCACCCGTGATGCCGATCGTCGGGGCTCCGGTGTAGCCGGTCCCGAGATCGACCACCCGCACCCCGGCCAAGCCGTTGGAGAGCGTGCCCGTTGTCGTCAGGTTCGTGTTCGTCAACAGGCCGCCGTTGTTCAGCGTCACCACTTCGTTGACGGTCACCCCGTTGATGTCCAGCACTGCCCCGGCAGCCACTGTCGTGCCCTGCACGCTGGCAGCACCGACCGCGCCGCCGAAGCCCAGCGCCCGGTCGGAACCGGCCTCGTAGGTGCCCGCGTTGATATTCGTCGCACCGGTGTAGCTGTTCGTGCCCGAAGCCCGCAGCGTGCCGAGGCCCGCCTTGTTCGTGGCCCCGCCGCCGGTGACGTTGCTCGTTACCGTCACGTCCGCCGCGCTGCTCGCCGTCACGTCTTCCACATTCCAGTTCGTCGCGTTCTGGTTGGTCACCGTCACGGCGACCGCGGTCGGCGTGCTGCCTGTCACCAGCCAGTTGCTCGCGTTGCTCGAGCGGATGTCGGAGGTTCCGTTGAGGGTCGCGCCGCTCAGGGTCAGGTTGTTGAAATACTGCTCCTGGTTCAGCGTCAGCGTGCCCCCGTTGATCGTGAAGGCTTCCGTGAAGCCGGCGTTGTTCCCCCCGAAGGCGTGCGCGGATCCCGCCGGGATGACCAGCGTCGCGCCCGCATTCACGGTCACTTGGCCTGCACCCTCCATGCGGTTGCTGCTGAACCCCCCGCCCTGCACGTTCAGCGTGCCGGCGTCCACCACCAGGTTCGTCGGTAGCAAGGTCGCTCCGGCGCCCAGCGTCAGGGTGCCGCTACCCTTCTTGATCAGAGTGCCGCTGCTACCCGCCGTCGCGGCCCGCGCATACGTCAGGTTGTTCGAACGGTTGAACTCGAGCGTCGTCCCCGCAGCGACCGTGATCGCCCCAGTCTCGCCGATTGATCCCGTCGTCCCGCCGTTGCCTACGATCAGTTTCCCGGCGTTGAGGTTCACCGCGCCGAACTTGTTTTCGTTGAGAATCGTCAGGTCGCCCGTGCTGTTCTTCGTCAGCGTTGGCGCGCCGATGATCGAGCCGCTGCCCGCGAAGGTGTAGCTCTGCGTGCCGTCCACCGTGACCGATCCCGGTGTCAGGTTGCCGGTGATGTTGATGTTCGCCGCGTTGTTGCCGGAATCGTCGAAGGTGACGTTGTCGTACTGATAAAAAATCTGCGCCCCCGCCCAGGTGGAAGCGGAGTTCACGTTCCAATTGTTGCCCACTCCGTCGCCGCCCCAGATCAGGTTGGCGGGTGCCGCCGTGCCGCTGGCGATGAGTTGGACTTCGCCTGCCGTGGAGGTGTCGATCGCGAAGGTCATCCCGCGCACCTGCAGCGTCGGATCAAGTGCCGGAACTCCCGTCCTCGTGCCGAAGTAGCTAACCAGGAGGTGCGTCGCCGCCGAAGGCACCGAGGCGAAGACCGGTGAGACCGTGGCGCTGGCTCCGAAGCTCACGTCCTCGAACACCGAAATCAGATCGGAGGCCAAGGGATCGCCCGTCGGGCTGAGATCCAGGATCATGTTGCCGTTCAGAGTCGTCGTCGTTCCCGCATCGCCGAAGCTCAGCACCCCCGCTGCCTGCGTCGCGGTGCCGGGAGAAAGCGCGCCGTTGATCGTCGGCACCCCGGTGATCACGCCGGTGCCTGCAAGCGTGCCTCCGGTGCGGGTGAAGGCGCCGCTGAAGATGTTGCCGGTTCCGGTTACCGAAAGCGTTCCAGCACCGGTCACGTTCAGGTCGCCGCTCCCGCTCACCACGCCGCTTAGCGTGGTGGTGATGCCGCCGTTCACCTCGATCGTCGAGGTCGTCGCCGCACCGAGTTCGGTTGCCGCCGACCACGTGCCGCTGCCCGTTCCGCGCATCGTGCCGCCGCTCAGGACGAGCTTGTCGTTCGCGCTCGCTCCGGCCACCGCTCCGGCCACTTCCACCACCCCGTTGCTCGCGACCGTCAGCGTGTCGCTCAGCGTCGCGCTGTCGCCGCTGGCGTCGAGCTGGATCGCGCCCGCCTTCAGCGTGGCCGTTCCCGCGCCGCCGCCCACGGTCATGTCACCTTCGCCGTCCCAGCCGATGTTCACCGTGGTGACGGAGGCGTCCAGCGTGCCGCCGGTCAGGTTGTATACGTTGCCGGGAGTGATCCCGTTGTTCCAGTGACCCAGGCGGAAGCCGTTCCCGCCCGCTTCGATCGTCACTGTGCCGCCGCTCTGCTCGACCTTACCGGCATTCCCGGCTCCTTGCCCGATGTCGAAGAAGCGCGTCGTCACGTTCGCTCCGGGTCCGATCGCAAGCACGCCCAGTTCCGCCGTCGCACTCGAGGCCGGCGTTGCCGCAAGCTGGAGGTTCAACGCCTTGAGGTCCGCACCGGAGGTGGCCGCGAGCGTCCCCGAGTTCACCCGGATCGTGCCGTTCGCCGCATTCGGTCCCAGCGCCGTGTTCACCGTCAGTACGTCGCCGGCATCCTTGCCCTGCCATACGAAGGTCGATCCGGGGTTGCTGAAGGTCACCGGCGTCGCCAGCGTGAAAGAGGCATCCAGGTTGTAGCGCACCGTCGCGGCACCGCCGCTGTCTCCCAGGGTGATGCCGCTCGTGTTTGCGATCAGGTTCGAGGTTTGCGTGCCGTCGCCGATCTGCGTGGTCCCGCGCTGCAGGTTCAGCGCGCCGGTGAAACCCGTGCCGCTCCCCGTCAGGATCGCCGTGCCGCCATCCGTCCGCCGCAGTTGGCCCGATCCCGAAAGCGTGCCGGTCAAGGTCGAGGTCGCCGAGCCATAGTTGCGCAGCACCCCGCCGGAGGTCCCTATCTGGATGTTCCGTGCGAAGCTCCCGGTGTTATTGAAGACCAGGCCGCCGCCGTTGAGGATCACTTGGTTTGCCGCGTTCCCGAGGTTGGACGTGTAACCCACCACCCCGGAGGTGATTGTCACGTCGCCCGTGAAGTCGCTCGCGCCTGTCAGGGCGAAGATGGTGTTCGAACCGCCCCCCGTCGCGCTGGTGTCGCCGTTCACCGCCAGCGTCAACGCCCCCGTCCCCGTGATCACCGGCGTCCACGTCAGCGAACGCCCGGTATTCCCGGCCAGTACCGAAGTGTTGAAAACCGCACCGCCGGTGATGTTGATCATGCCGCCGGTAATGTTTACCAGCCCCACTTCCTCAAGCAGGATCGAAGGCGTCGCAACGGTCCCGGCCAGCGTCACCGCCTTGGTCGCGGTGCCGTCCGTACCGGCGGAGAAAACGGCTGAACTGCCGTTGGTCCAGCCCGTCGTGGCGACCGTACCGCCCGCGTCCGCGGACCAGTTGGTTCCCGTGTCCCACGCGCCCGCCGCATTGCCGGAGGCTGCCGTGGCACCGTTGGTATCCCAGTAGAGATCGGCCGCAGGCGAGGGGAGGATGGTAACCGTCGCCGTCATCAGCGCGGCCCGGAGAATGGAAGAACGAGTCTGAAACATGTTTTGTTGGAAGTGAGATCGAAGCCACTTCCAAAGTGATCATAATAGGCATTTTTTGAACTAAAATCTGATTTATAGTGTAATTTG
>CBFGPU010000059.1:0-8650 GCA_965650715.1 uncultured Haloferula sp.
CCTACCAATATGATCTGAAGAAACCGATCGTCCCGCAACTCGGGGAGGTCCGGGCCATGCTCAAGGATCTCGCCGCAATGAACAAGGAACTCGGCATCCAAGGTCAGTTCCAGAATCACCGCGGCAACAACCGCGTCGGCTCACCCCTCTGGGATGTCATCTCCGCCCTCGAGGACATCGACCCGGCTCACCTCGGTATCGCCTTCGATTTCGCACACGCCACCGTGGAAGGGGCCAATGCCTGGGAACTCAACCTCCGCCGCGCCGCGCCCCACGTCGTGTCCGTGTACTTCAAGGACTACAACCCGGAGGGCCGGAACTGGAACCCTTGTCCTCTCGGACAAGGTGCCGTGAGTCCGAAGTCGGGAGCCATCGTGCGCGAGTTGCTCCCGCCCGATCTCCCGTTCTCGCTGCACATCGAGTACATCGGAGGCAGCGGCGACGAACGGGTCAAGGGCACGCTTCAAGCCATGAAGAACGACCTGGCCACCCTCGCGAAGTGGCTTCCAGCCTAAAGGAATCTGGTCAGCCCTTTCACCGTGGTCTCGTCGAGACGGCGGGCCAGGGCAGTCGCGAGGGAGACCATATGGAGATAGTCGTTCAGATCGATGACCGCGTTATGTGAGTGAATGTAACGCGCGGGCACGCCGAGGACCACGGAGGGAATCCCCTCTCCTGCTTGATGGAATGATCCGGCATCCGTGCCACCGCTGCGTCGTACCGTCACCTGATGCGGGATGCCCTCTTCCTTGGCGGTGCGGATCGCCAGTTCCGCCAGACGGGGGTTCATGATCGCGCTGGGATCGAAGAGCCGGATCTGCACGCCCCCGCCGAGGCGGCCCTGGGATTCGGCGCGCGAGAACCCGGGAGTATCGTCCGCAGGCGGGCCTTCCAGGATGATCGCAACGTCCGGCTTGGCGTGGTTCGCCGCCGTCCTGGCACCCCGCAGGCCGACCTCTTCCTGCACCGTTCCGGCGAGAATGACCTTGTTGGGCCTTACGCCTGCCGCGAGTTGCTTACCCGCCTGGATCGTGCCGGCCATGCCGACGCGATTGTCGAATGCCTTCGCCATGTACCAGTCCTCCCGCTGCAGCGGAGTGAAGGGGGACCATGGCGCTATGGGATCGCCGAGGGCGATGCCGAATTCCTGCTCGGCTTCGAGACGGGAGGTAGCGCCCACATCGATGAACATCTGGTCGATGGTCATGACTTGGCGCCGCTGGGCCTCCGGAAGGAAATGCGGTGGCTTGGAGGCAACCACGCCGATGATCTTCTCGCCCGAACGGGTGCGAATCTCCACGCGCTGGGAAAGGAGACTGTGCTCCCACCAGCCGCCAACGGCGAGAAACTGGACGAAGCCATCCGCCGTGATGTTCTGCACCAGAAAGCCGACCTCGTCCATATGACCGGCTATGATCACCCGCGGGCCCTCGCCCTCCAGTTCGCAGAAGACGCAGCCGGAGCGGTCCGCGGAGAGCACGCCGCACTCTTCCAGTTCGTCCACGAAGATGGCCCGCACCTCGTCCTCATGGCCGGGCACCGAGTGAGCCTCCGTCAATTCCTGCAACAGGGAGATCGCCTTTTCCTTCACGCGCGTGACGCTACCGACACGGGACCGCCGTGCAATGCCGAAGCGCCCTCGACCGCGGCGGCTACGGCGCGGTTCAAATCCCCAATTCGTCCATCGCCTCGTTTTCTTCCTCGCGGCGGGCGGAGCGGCAGCGCTCGCTCTTGCAGAGCGCATAGATGCCGACCGCCAGCAGGCCGACAATCGCGGCACCCGCCGCTACTCCGGCCGCTTGGCGAGGGGCACTGCTCCCGATGGACCGGATCCGCTGCGCCGCATAGGTTCTGCCGGCGCTCAGGCCTTGGCGGGCCGAGCCGGCAATTTCCCGCGCGCCTTTCGGCAAGGTGTAACGGGTGGTATAGGAAAGTAGCTTCGCGACATCGCCGCGCAGCAGGGAGATATCGTCCCTCACCCGCGACAAAAGTTTCGAGGCACCGGGATCTTGGAATGGGTTGCTCATGGCAGTCGTGCACGTTTCTCGTGCATCGCGAGCTAACAACCGTACAGGGGAGGATGCAAGATTGTCCTTATCCCGGGCTCGCGGCGGGGTCTTCATTTCTCCACCGCCGATTCGAAGGCGTGCATCGCGAGCTTTACCTCGGAAAGCGCATCCGAAAGCAATCCGCGGTGCTCCGGCAAGGTGTGTTCGTCCTCGATCGCCGCTTGGAGAGTGCGTGCCAGTTCCTGCTCGCCCCGCACGCACTCGCTGAGGATGGCATCCGCTTCCTGATCCGTCATTTTGTCGCGCAGCCGGATCCACCAACGGTGAACACCAGCTTCCATGCTGCCGTCGTCGTCCGGTTTGATGCCCTGTTCGAGGATCAACGCGGCAATCTTCGTGGCAATCAAATCCCGGCGCTGGGAAATCAATTCGAAGGATTCCGCCAAACCACGCTGCGGAACGAGCTTCGCCGCCTGCCGGTAACCATCGCGTGAATCCACATAGCGCGTGAGCACGTCCTGAAGGCGCGTTGCATCGGAACCATGGAGCGGTGTCGTCGCAGCCATGCTTCCCTTTTCGCAGCTCCGGTGCCAAGCGGTCTGCCTCGCGGCTTGGACTGAAGGTCAAGGAATTGCTCTCCGGGGCCCGAAACCATGCCCCCCGAAATTATCCCCGTGCTTGCACGCCGGCGTTGCATTCCGCCCCTCTGCGCCGGGACCCTCGCGTCTTACTTTTCCGGAAACTCCGTCGCCAGATCGATGATCTTCCGAAGGGAAATCTGCCGCTCGAAGGGATGAGGCAACTCGCGCTCGAAATCGAGTTGATAGGAGTTGTTCCGGCCAGCCTTCACGATTTGCAGGAATTCGGAGCGTCCCAGTGAACTGATGAGCAAGCGCACGGAGCGCTCGGTGAGATCCATGTCGCGGGCAAGATCGACAAGCCGCATGCGGGGGTTGCGCGCCAGATGGATCAGCGCGTGGCCATGTCGACTCAGTAGGGCCCAAGGTCGAGGTGTGGAATTCATGTGGGGTAATTTACGAGAACCCGAACAAAACGTGAATAAAAAAACCGGAAAAAAATTTTTGCTTTCCGCGGAATGCGGGGAACTTGTCAGGACACCGGAAGAAAAATACCGGTGAAAAAAACCTATTCATGATGTCCCAAGACCAACATTCCGCCCAAGAGGAGCTGCACCGCGCATGGCCGGCGCTGGCTTCGTACGTGGACGCCTTGTCGCGGCTTACCCGTGGAACCGTCTCCTGCCACCGTGGTGAAGCCGATCCGGAGAATCTTTGTGCGGCCGATGCGTGGTCGCTCTCCCTCTCACGCGAGAACGAGACGTGGCTGCTGCGGATCGACCGCCCGAAAGATCAGGAGGGACCGCGTGCATGGCGGGAACCGGTGCTCGTCCGCATGCTCGGAGCGATCCAGGAGAACCTCACCGGCCCACGCGCCCTGAAAGTTTGGCCAACTGCGGTGAGAGCGACCTGGCAGCTTGTGACCGGACACCCGTGCCGACCGATGACGCTCTCGGAAGTGGCGACCTGTGTCGGTCTTTCGGCGGGCTATTTGGGCGAGCAGTTCGAACGGTTAACCGGCAGCAGCTTCAAGCGGATCCTGCGGGACGAACGCATGTCCCGGGCCTGTGAAATGCTGGAGGACAGCAATCTGCGGATCGCCGAGATCGCGTCACGCATGGGCGGCCTCTCGCTCTCCCAGTTCAACCGCAGCTTCGTAGCCGCCACAGGGATCAGTCCCACGGAGTGGCGCCGGAATTACTCGGACCGGAAGAACTCGGCGTTTTCTGAATTGCCGCCTGCGGTGCAGTCTTAGCCGTTCACACCGGGGACCTTGAGCGGAAAGACGGGGTTGTCCGCCATTTCCCGCTTCAAGATTTCGATGGCCTTCCCGATCAGCTCGGGCTTCTCCGCAGCCAGATTCTTCGTCTCGCCACGATCGGCGGGGATGTCATAGACCTCCCAGCCACCGGGCTTCCTGGTGAGGAGCCCCTTGCGAAGGATCTTGTAGTCGCCGATCCGGACCACGGCTTGTCCGCCGTATTCGGCGAAGGCCCAGACCATCGGCTTCCGTTCTGCGGGAACTGCGGCACCTTCGAAGACCGGGAGCAGATTCTCGCCGTCCAACGGCTTGCCGGGTTCGAGCCCGGCCGCGGCGCAAAGCGTCGGGAACCAATCGGCAAAATACCCCGGCACCGTGGAAGCGGTGCCCGGCTTCACCTTGCCGGGATAACGCAACACCGTGGGGACGCGCAGGCCGCCTTCGTAAACGCTGCCCTTGAAGCCCCGGAAGCCTGCGGTGCTATGGAAGAAGCCCGCATCCGCTCCTCCGATGTTGAATCCGGACCCCGCCCCCGACTCGTGGGTGGTACCGTTGTCGCTGGTGAAAACAACCAGCGTGCGATCCGCGACTCCGGCTTTCTCCACGGCACTCATCACGCGTCCGACGTAGGAATCCAGATCCGAGATCATGGCCGCGTAAGCAGCCCGGGGACGCGGATGCGGCAGATAACCGGCATCACCCGTGTAGGGCTTGGTGTCCCATTCCTCCGGAAACCTTTCCACCGAGTCCTTCGGCGGGTGCATCGCCACATGGGGTTCGATGAAGGCAAGGTAGAGGAAGAACGGCTTGTCCTTCTTCTCCGAGATGAACTTCTCCGCCTCGGCGATCATGAGCTTCGGCGCGTAATTCTCGCCGAGGTAGTCCTCCATCTTCACCTCGCCCGCCACCGGCTTCACATGGCCGGGAATCGGCCTGGAGTTGATCTCCACCTTGGCGTCATTTCTCCAGAGATGCTTGGGGTAGTAGCTGTGGGCGAGGGACTGGCAATTGTAGCCGAAGAAGGAGTCGAAGCCATGCTTGTTCGGATCGCCGCTGCTCCCGACCGGACCGAGTCCCCACTTGCCGATGGCGGCCGTGGCATAGCCCGCTTTCTTGAATACCTCCGGCATCAAGACGGTATCCTCTTTGATGGGATGCTGGCCTTCCTTATATTCCGGAAAGGACACGCTCGCCTGGCGATTGCCGCGGATGTCCGCGTGGCCGAGATGCTTGCCACTCATGAGCACGCAGCGCGAAGGAGCACAGGTCGGGGCACCGCTGTAGAACTGGGTGAGCTTCATCCCTTCCGACGCCAAGCGGTCGATGTTCGGCGTGGGAATCTTCTTTTGCCCGAAGCAGCCAACCTCCCCGTAACCGAGATCATCGGCGAGGATGAAGACGATATTCGGCTTCTCCGCGGCGTCTCAAAACGCGGCCATCGCGACACCTAACATCGTTTTAATTGCTAATTTGAGACCATTCCACACACGACAATTACGCCTCGGGGGCCCGGAGGTTTTCAAGGCAAATACCTGCCCGGAGGCCAGCCCCCGACTACATCACGTGCCGGGCAGCATCGGTGAGGATCAGCGCGGAAAGCTGCGTGTTGAAATTATGGATCTCGGCACGGGGAGGTTCGTGCCACTCCAAGGGGTACAGACCGTCCTTCGTCTTGCTCTTCACGATGGCGGCGGCACTGGCCGCCAGCACCCGGTCGATCGCTGCAGCCGTCGCCTCATGGATCTTCCGTCGGTGCAGGGTCCGGGAGAGGATGCCGAAATAGCGTGCACAGATTCCCTTGAAGAGGCCGACATCCCAACCCTCGGTACTAAGTTTCTCGTACAAGACCCCGTCCTCCCGGACGATGCCCGAACCATTCAGGATGGTGGTCGCGACCGCCGCCGCTTCATCGAGGTAGGCAACCTTGCCTGTCGCCTGGAACAGGGCGTCGAGGGCACCAAGATAGGCACCCTGATTGTAAGTCCAGTAGTCCCCGACGTGCCCGGGCCGGTCCACGATTGCCATGCCATCGTAGAGCTTCGCCTGCTTCTCCCACTCGAGGGTTTTTCCTGCCCAATCAAGGAAGGCCGCCTGCTTGGTGACGCGGTAGAGGCGGGCGGAGAGAATAACGAAAAGGCTGTTGGTGATGGCATTCGGATCCCGCTTGTCAGCTTCCTCCGCCCAAGACACACCACCTTCCTTCCGCCAGTTGTTTGCCATGTGCTCGTGGATGGCGCGGGCGGTGCGGAGGTACCGCGGATCCTTGGTACGCTCGTGGAACTTGAGCCAGGCAATGCCCCACCACGCCGAGTCGTCGAGATACTCGTTGCGAAACTCGCTATCGTGGATCCGCTTCGAATCGAGGCTCTTCATGCGGCGGCGGAGTTTCGCCTCGTCTTCGGAGCTCCATTTTCCTTCCCGCTTCAAGCTTTCCGCAAGCTCGGGCAGACGGCTGCCGCGCAACACGTTGCCTTCATGGATCTCACGGAGGCGCTGGTCGTAGATCCCGGTGCCCGTGCGATCCATATGATCCACCATCGCCTCGACGGCATTGGCGCAGGACCACCAGGGTGGATTGATTTTCCCTTCGAAGTGACCACGGAGATCCTTGCCAGGGCGGTCCAGCCAATTGGCAATCTCCGGCACCCAGAAAATCTCGTCGAGTTTCGACATCCCTTCCCGGAAGCGCCTGTCCAAGTCGTCCTTGGACGGTCCCTCTTGCGCCCTTGATCCCGCGGGAACCAAGGCGGCGGCGGAAAGCAGCTTAAGGAATCCGGCACGGGAAATCATCACGCCAAGCAGAGCCCACCGATTCACACCGCCTCGACCTTCGCGGGCTTTCCTTCCCGGATCGAGCGGTAGATTGCTTCGATCGCGAGAAGATCCCTCAGCCCCTCCTCCCCCGACGGCGCGAAAGGCTTGTTGCCAAGAATGGCCTCCGAGAAGGCGTCCATCTCCACGGCGAAGTGATCGGTCGCGGGAAACTGGATCTTCACGTCGGGCCGCGAAGTCCAGCCCTTGAGATTGTCGTAGCTGTAGGCCGGGTCCATGCCGAAGCGCCCTTTCTCGCAAAAGGCGGTGAAGTAGTTCGCGCCGTTGAAGCCATAGGTCGTCATCACCGAAGCGATCACGCCGGAGGGAAACTTCATCGACCACGAAATGGTCTCGTCCACTTCGGCAAATTTCACGGGGTCGGTCTTCGTCTCCTGAGCGACCACTTCCACAGGCTCCTCACCGGTGAGGTAGCGGCAGGCCTGGAGGGCGTAGATGCCGACATCCATCAAAGCGCCGCCCCCCGCGAGCTTCTTATTCAGCCGCCATTGCTTGGGATCACCCGCTTGAAAGCCGAAGCCCGCCTCAATGAACTTCAGGTCCCCGAAAGTCTTCTCGCGCGCGAGCCGCATGCATTCGCGGTGGTGCGCCTCGAACTGGCAGCGGTAGCCGACGCCGAGCATCTTGCCGGCATCCTTCATCGCCGCAATCATGCGGCGGCACTCTTCCGCGGTATTGGCCATCGGCTTCTCGCAGAAGACGTGCTTCCCGGCCTTCGCCCCGCGGATCACGAACTCCTCGTGCATCGAATTCGGCAGAACGATGTAGATGACATCCACATCCGGGTTCTCCGCGATCTTGTCGAAGGTCTCGTAGTTGTAGACGTGGCTGTCCGCGAGGCCGTGTTTCGCCTTCCATTGCTCCGCCTTCGCGGGCGTGCCGGTGACGACGGCCGAGAGCTTGCAGTGCTTCGTCTTCGCAAGCGCGGGCGCGATCTGATTCGTGCTCAGCGAGCCGAGGCCCACCAGTGCCCAACCGAGCTTCTTCCCGCCCTCCTCCTGAGCGCGGGCTCCTGTGGTGACTGCGGCGGCGGTGGCTCCGAGGGAGGCGAGGAAGGGACGGCGTTGCATGGGTTTGTTAGAGGTCGTCGGTCTGAAACGTGTTGTTGGGGTCGAATCGATCACTCTGCAGCCCTTTCTTGAACCAGCGCATGCGTTGCGCCGAGCTGCCGTGGGTGAAGGAGTCCGGCACGACGGTGCCTTGGGACCGTCGCTGCAGGGTGTCATCGCCGATCTGGTTCGCCGCGCGCAATGCTTCATCCAGGTCCCCCTCCTCCAGGAAATTGAACTTCTGCTGTCCCTTCCGTGCCCACATGCCGGCGAGGAAATCCGCCTGTAGTTCAAGGCGGACGGACAGCTCATTGGACTCCGCCTCCCCGACCCGCTGGCGCATCTGCTGCACCTGGCCGGAAATACCTAACAGATTTTGCACATGGTGTCCCACCTCGTGGGCGATCACATAGGCCTGCGCGAAATCCCCGGGAGCATCGAAGCGCTCACTGAGCTCGTTGAAGAAGGAGAGATCGATGTAAACCTTGCGGTCCGCCGGACAATAGAAAGGCCCCATCTGCGCCCCGGCAAAACCACAGCCGCTCTGCACCTGGCTGGAAAAGAACACGAGCGTCGGCTCCTCGTAGGTCTTCCCCATCCGGGCGAACTCCTCGTGCCAGATTGTCTCCGTGTCCTTGAGAATGGTGGCCACGAAGGCCTTGGTCTTCTCCTCTTCCGGCGAGGCCGGCGCTTCCACCCCTACTCCGCCGCCACCGGTCTGTTGCAGGAATTGCATCGGATCCCCTCCCAGCAGCCATACGATGAGAAGCAGCACCAGCGTCCCGAGTCCTCCCCCCAAGGCCATCCTGCCTCCGCCTCCACGACGGCGGTCTTCCACATTCTCGCTCTGCTCGCGTCCTTCCCAGCGCATGATCTTCCTCCAGCTTCGCTGCCAACATGGACGAGGATCCCCGGTGGCGG
>CBFGPU010000060.1:0-8626 GCA_965650715.1 uncultured Haloferula sp.
GGGCTCAGGAACTTCGGCCCAGGAGGCGCAGCTTCGGCGGCAGGGGGTCCTCGGGCTCGACGGGTCCTTCGGGATCGACCACGACATCGAGGCAATGGCCGCCTGCGGCGACATGGTCCTCGATGTGGCAATGGATCCCTTTTCTGCGGAGCTCCGTAATCTCCGCGGCGGCCTGTTCGTGCGCGGCAAGGATCTCGGGTGCTGGGATGATCTTGTCCTTCATGGTAAATCTGACTACCGGTACAGCCTTGCAAGCTTCGTTCCACGGCCGTGATCGCGCAACGTGAATGACTCCGCATTCCGTCCCATGCAAAACGCATGGATTGCGCCTCTGCAGTGAATGCGTATTGCAGCCCGGGGGTGGCGGCGCCCCTTGATCTCCCTTGGTTCCGGGCCGGGGCATGTCGCTTGCTGGGTGAGGTCCGATGAAAGTTTCCTCACGCAAGCCTTCCAGTTCCTCCAAGCCGTTGATCTCCAAACTTCCGGGAATGGGAGCCATCCCCCACGACCGCGGCACGGACTTCCGCGTGTGGGCACCGAATGCCACCGCCGTCCACGTCACCGGCAGCTTCAACGACTGGGCCGATCCCGGCTTCCGTCTTGCCCAAGAGTGCGAGGGTATCTGGAGCGGCAGTGCCGAGGGCGTGGAAGATGGCGAGGAATACAAGTTCCGCATCACGACGGGGGATAAGGTGTTCCTCAAGGTGGACCCCCGCGCCCGGATGATCGACCCGGACACCGGCAACGGAGTGATTTACCGCGACACCTTCGACTGGGAGGGCGTGGAGTGGGAGAGGCCGGTGCTCAACGAACTCGTGATCTACGAGCTGCACGTCGGCACCTTCGGACCCGGGAGAAAAGGCGGGGTGGGGACCTTCGGCGAGGTGATACGACGGCTGCCGTACTTGAAGGATCTCGGGATCAACGCCATCGAGCTGATGCCGCCGACGGCGTATCCGGGCGAAACCTCGTGGGGCTACAATCCCAGCCACCCCTTTGCGGTCGAGGCGGACTATGGCGGTCCCGACGGACTCAAAACCTTGATCCGCGAAGCACACCGGCAGGGCATCGCCGTGTTGCTGGACGTGGTGTACAACCACTTCGGCCCGGACGAGCTCGACCTCTGGCAATTCGACGGCTGGTCGGAGAACGGCATGGGCGGGATCTTTTTCTACAACGACTCGCGCGCAGAAACGCCTTGGGGCGACACCCGTCCCGACTACGGCCGCCACGAGGTCCGGCAGTACCTCCGGGACAACGCGCTCATGTGGATCGAGGAATTCCGTGCGGACGGCCTGCGGCTCGATGCGGTGAGCTACATCCGCCGCACGAAGGGCCACGAGCACCACGAATCGGTGGATCTGCCCGAGGGCTGGCAGGTCCTGCAGTGGATCAACAAGGATTTGAAGCTGTGTTCGCCGCGGATCATCTCCATCGCGGAGGATCTGGGGAATAATGCCGCTCTCACCGCATGGGTGGAAGACGGAGGTGCAGGCTTCGATAGCCAGTGGGATTCTTCCTTCGTGCACCCTGTGCGTGCGGTGCTCGAAAGCCCGGAGGACGACGCCCGCGATATCGGGGCCTTGGTCGCCGCGATCCTCCCCTCTTGGCAGGGCGACGCCTTCCGCCGCGTGATCTACTCCGAATCGCACGACGAGGTCGCGAACGGACGGCAGCGCCTCGTTTCCGAGATCGATCCGGAGAATCCGTCCAGCGTCTGGGCACGGCGTCGCGCCCTGCAGGCGGCCGGCCTGGTGCTGACCTCGCCCGGCGTGCCGATGCTTTTCCAGGGACAGGAGTTTCTAGAGGACGGATGGTTCGACGACCGGGAGGCGCTCGATTGGGAAAAGGCCCGCCGCTTCCGGGGCATCCGCCTCGCGTATCGCGATCTCATCCGCATGCGCCGGAACCTCGACGGCATCACCCGCGGGCTCACGGGGCAGCATGTCGATGTCTTCCACCGCGACGCGGAGAACAAGGTGCTTGCCTGGCACCGCTGGCACGAGGGGGGGCCGCGCGACAGCACGGTGGTGATCCTGAACCTGACCCATCGCGAGCACGAGTTCTACGAATTGACCCTTCCCGCCGCGGGAGAATGGCTCGTACGCTTCAATGCCGACTGGACCGGCTACAGCCCCGATTTCGGCGATGCGGATCTCATCTGCGTGGAGGGCCGCGAGGAAGAAATCGGACATCCGGCGGTCATCGGGGGCCTCAAGCTGCCACCGTACGCGCTGGTCATTTTGAGCCAGGATTGACGGTTCCGTCACGGGGAGGATCGCCATGCTTTGCAAGCTGCACCGGACGAATTGCCGTTCTGCAATCGTGCCGTTGCGAGCCCTGCAAATCGTGCGATGATGGGCTTAAGTAGATCCACGCAACAGCAAGGCCCTGCGGACAATTTTCAAGCAAAGCCAACCCGGGCCCGTAACTGGCACGCCCATCGCTAAGTTATACGCACACGTCCGGGGGGACTTCGGTGGGCTTTAGCCTCCGACCGGAGACTTGGCTGCCCGCCGGGGGTGCACTGTGTCCCATACTATCCGCTTCACGCCATGGTCACGAATATCGCGCCGCTCTCTTCTCCGGGAAACTCCGAAAAGACGGTGCGCAGCCCTTACCGAAGACTCCGTCGGCCCCGTATCCTGATCGTCACGCCGGAGTTGAACGGAAGCGTGTACCTGGGGCGGAACGGCCTGCCGGTCCCCTGTGCGAAAGCGGGTGGTCTGGCCGACATCTCCACGCTTCTGGTGGACGAACTGGCCGACCGGGGCATCGATGTCCGGGTGGCCATGCCTCATTTCCGGAACCTCTTCCCGGACGCCAAGCTGTCCCGGCGGCTGCACCTCTGCCACGACCGCGAGTTCTTTTACCGCCGCTCGGTCTATGACGGTTCTCCGGAGGCGAACCGCCGCGCCGCCCTCGCCTTCCAGCGGGACGTGATCCACAACATCCTGCCCGCGGTGAGGCCGGACATCGTCCACTGCCACGACTGGATGACCGGATTGGTACCGGCCGCGGCGAAGGCGATGAGTATCCGGAGCCTCTTCACGATCCACAACCTGCACGACGAGCTCACCACCATGGCCGAGGCCGAGGACCGGGGGGTTGATGCGGCGCGGTTCTGGCAGAATCTTCACTTCAAACACTATCCGTCCTCCTACGAGGAGAGCCGCGATTGGAATCCGGTGAGCATGCTGGCCTCTGCCATCCACGCCTCCGACCACGTGAACACCGTCAGCCCGAGCTTCCTGCGCGAGATGATGGACGGCCGCCATCCCTCCGGTTGGGAGCTCTGCGACGTGCTGCGAGGCAAGTATCGCTTCGGTGCCGCGTCCGGCATTCTCAACGCCCCCGATCCTTCCTGCTCGCCGCATCAAGATCCGAGGATCGTACAACGCTACGGTCCCGCCGATCACCGTGCGGGCAAGCGCGCGAACAAGGCGGAGTTGCAGAAGCGCCTGGGCTTGGAAATCGATCCCGAAGCGCCGGTGCTCTTCTGGCCGTCCCGCCTGGATCCCATGCAGAAGGGCTGCGGTCTGTTTGCTCACATCCTCTACCGCCTCGTCAGCGACTACTGGGGCCTCGGCTTGCAGGTGGTCTTCGTGGCGGATGGTCCGTTCCGGCCGCATTTTGAACACATCGCCGGCTTCCATGGTTTGCAGAAGAGGATCGCGGTTTGCGGCTTCGATGAAGGTCTTTCGCGGCAGGCCTATGCGGGCTCCGATTTCGTGCTGGTGCCGTCCGCCTACGAGCCTTGCGGTCTTGCCCAGATGGTGGCGCTGAAATACGGCAGCCTGCCCATCGTGCACCGCACCGGCGGTCTCCAGGACACCGTGCGGCATCTCGATGCCGACGGCCACACGGGCAATGGTTTCGTTTTCGAAGTTCACGACTGCGGGGGCCTTCGCTGGGCGATCGATGAAGCGATCCGCTTCCACATCCGTCCGGCAGCGGAACGTGAACGCGAGGTTTCCCGGATCATGCGCGAAAGCGCGGAGTCCTTCTCGCCGCGCGCTACCGCCGGGGAATACATCCGCCTCTACGAAAAGCTCTCGAACCGTATCATCGGCGAGCCCCGCAGCGAACCGATCGCGGTTCCGAAGCCCGTTCCGGCCCCGGTGGTGCGCAGCGTGACCTGCAAGACCGAGGCGGCGTAGCGGGAGCGGCCTACTCCGCATTCCCCAGTGCCTGCCCTGCCGCCAGCAAGCGCGGCTTCAGCTCGGCATAGGCCACCTCCTGCACCGCGATGTCCTTGTCCAGTGCGAGGTCCGCGGCAATGGCCGAAGACTGGCCGAGCCCCATGAATACCGGTTCCATCCGGATCGAGCCGAAGGCCATGTGCGTGGCGGAGAGGCTCCACGGCACCAGCAGGTTCTCGCATTCCCCGCGCTTCGGCACCAGCGAGCGGTAGGAGACCGGATACGGCTTCTTCACGTGGAGCTGCACGTCGCCCTCATCCTTCAGCATGCCCTTGAGCACCGTCCGCTGCACGTGATGGGAATCCATCCCGTAGGCGGCCATCCCGACCGAGTCCTGTACCCTCTCCCGCCCGGTGCAGTGTTTCTGGCACATCACCAGGTCCGAGATCATGCGCCGTGCCTCGCGCACGTAGAGCTGCCAGGGCCAATGGCCGTTGTCGGTGAACTCATCCTTCGGCAGTCCCCAGGGTGCCAGCCCGGTGCGGATCTTTTCCGGCACCCGCGGATGATTCTGGAGCGTCCACACCAGGCCGCGCTGCCACTGCTCGTGGCGCTTCGCCAGGGCATCGCGCCCGGAGTGCCCGAGCGTGGTCCAGTCCCAGTCTTCTCCATAGTTCATGCCGATGAAGTCGGTGGAGATCCCGCCCGTGTTGTTCGAGTCGGTCTTGCGATTCGGCATCAGATCGAGCTTGAAAAACTTGTCCTCTTGTCCGGCCTCGATCGCGCGGAAGAGGATCTCGTAGTCCTTCTCCTTGTAGCCCTCCGGCTTGCCGATCATCACGCGGTTCTCCGGCACGTCGGTGAGCACCATGCGATAGCAGTAGGCTTGGAGCTTTTTGTCGCCGCTCCCGTCCGGTCCGCCGGGCCCCGCGGTCACGCCGGGCAGCAGGCCGCTCTCCGGATCGCCTTTCACCTTGTAGGGGTCGATGCCGTCCGGGAGCTGGTTCTTCGTCGCCTGGGCCGCCTGGATGCCGCTCGCGGTTTCCCCATATTCGGCGTTCGGCTCGCGTCCCACCGTGAAGCTCACCTTCGCGCCCGGCAGCAGGTCGCCTTCGTAGCTGGCATCGATGAACATCTTCCCCGCGAACTCTTTTCCATCCTCCATCCGGAGCGAGGTGATGCGTTTCCCTTTCATCTTCACGCCCTTCTCCAGATCGAGCCGGCCATGGACGACCTCCACTTTCGCCTCTGCCAGCATGCGGGTGAAGATCGCCTCCGCGACCTTGGGCTCGAAGACCGATCCGATTTCCTTGCCGGCGTTGAAGGCCGGGCCGCCCTGGCCGCGGTTGCCGAATGCCTCGCGCGTCTGCCAGGTCCATGCGGAGTCGCTCTGGTAGTGCCGGTAGACCTCCTTGTAGAACTCGAGGCCGAGACCGCCGAGGATGCTGCTGTGGCCGAGGTCGGTCCACCCGAGCCCGCTGCTTGTCAGCCCCCCCAGGTGTTTCGTCGGCGAAATCAGCACGACGCTGCGGCCATCCCGCGAGGCCTGTACCGCCGCCGTGATGCCCCCCGGCGTGCCGCCGTACACCACGATGTCCCGCGATGCGGGTTCCGCCGTCAGCGTGCTGGCAAAAAGCAGGAAGCCCAAGGAGCGCGGGATCAATGTCATCGGCAGAAATAAGGCCGGGAAGAGGGTGATCTTTCCGGTGCCGGGCAAGTTGGCATCGGGCCAATGCGGTGGAATCCCTCTTTGGAGTGAGTCCAAAAAGAGATGGTCACTTCTCCGCCTCCCCGGCAAACTGACCCGAAACGTGATCCGCTTCCGTCACTTCCTGCTGACAACGGTCGCCGTGCTGGCCAGCGCCGGCCCGCTTGCGGCGCAGGTGGCACCGCAAAAGATCCGCGAGCTCCAGGTGGCCGCCACCGCCGGATCCTTCGCGCCGCTCGAGGTGCGGACCAGCGGGATCGTCACCTGGATCGATCCTGCCGAGGGGAAGTTCTTCCAGATGCAGGACGAAACCGGCGGCGTGCAGGTGAGCTTCACGAATCTCGATTGGCCCTTGGTCGGGGACAAGATCGAGGTATCGGGGGTCCTCGAGCGCGGCCCTTACGCTCCGGTGATTTCCCGGGCCAGCTTCACGCACAAGGGCAAGGGCACGCTCCCGAAACCCGCGAACTCTTCCGGCGGCGGCTTGGTCAACGGCGAATACAACGGCGAACTGGTGGACGTTCACGGCTTCGTCCGCAGCGCGGAGATGGTCTCGCCGACCACCTTCTCCGCCCTGCTCAGTTCCGGCTCCGCGCGCGTGACGGTGCGGGTGAGCAATGCTCCGGACCTGGACCCCGGGAAGCTGATCGCGGCGAAGGTGTGGGTGACCGGCGTGCCGGTGCCGGTCCGCGCGCGCGGCGGCCTGCGGCAGTTGGTGGACGTGCAGGTGCTCGCCTCGCACCAGAACGACTTCCACATCTGGGAACTGGAGCAAGGCGATCCCTGGCAGGGTCCGGTGCTGGCGCTCCGCGATGCCTTCCAGTACCGCCCCGGCTTCCGGCGCGGGGACCGCATCCGCGTGCGCGGCGAGGTGATCTATCAGCTCGAGGATGTCGCCTATATCAACGACGGCCGGAACGGCATCGCGGTCCGCGGTGCCGGGGCGGCGAAGCTGAAGCGCGGGGATGACGTCGAAGCCGTGGGGTTCCCCGATCTGGAGAACTTCCTGCCGATCCTCTCCGATGCCGTGTTCATCTCCTATCCCCCGGAAGGCGGCACCGTGGCCCCGCGGCCGACGCCTGCGGAGGCGCTGATGGACGGTCTCCAGCACGCCGCCTACGTCACGGTGAAAGGACGCATGCTGGACCGGATGCATGCGACCTTCGCCAACGGGCGCAGCCAGGTCACCTTGGCCTTCAATACGCCGAACGGGGTTTTCACCGCCGAGTTGGAAAACGGCGGGGAGAAGATCCCCGGTCTGGAGGAGGGCTGCACGGCCGAACTCAGCGGGATCTGTCTGGTGAGCACCGACGGCACCGGCAGTCCGACCTCGTTCAAGATCCTGCTGCCCGGCCCGGAATCCGTGAAGGTGGTGGAACGGGCGAGCTTCTTCACGGTGAAGCGCCTGCTCGTCATGCTGAGCGCGGCGCTCGGAGGTCTCGCGGCCGTGGCGATCTTCGCCTACTTCATCACCCGCCGGAACCTCCGCCTTGCCGCCGAGATGCGCGAGCGTGCAGCCGTCACCGCGGAGCGCAACCGGCTTGCGCGCGATCTCCACGATACCCTGGAGCAAGGTCTCACCGGCATCCACATGCAGCTTCACAGCATCGGCAAGGGCGAGGCCGATGCCTCTCCCGAAACGCGCGAGCATCTGAATGTTGCCGATTCCCTCGTCCGCCAGTGCCACGCCGAGATGCGGAATTCGATCTGGAATCTCCGTTCCGTCGCCCTGGAACAGTTCGACTTGGCCGAGGCGCTCGAACGCGCCGCCCGTTCGCTCGTCCTCGGTTCCGGCATCCGCGTGGACCTCAAGCGCAGCGGCGGAGGCGTGAAGCTTCCTCCGCTGATCGAGGACAACCTCCTCCGCATCGGGCAGGAGGCGATCACGAACGCCGTGAAGCACGCGAATGCGACCCAACTCGTGATCGATCTCGCCATCACCGAAAGCCGCGCCTGCCTCTCGGTGGCCGACAACGGGAGCGGCATGAAGGAAACCCGCGGCCGGGGCCACTTCGGTCTCACCGGCATGCAGGAACGCGCCGCCCGCATCGGCGGCTCCTTGCAAACCCTTCCGAATCCCGCGGGCGGCACCATCGTGACCGTCGATGTCCCCTTGCAACCCAGAACGAGAGCAACCCGAGATGAGCCTGCACACGCCGCAACCGATCAAAGTCCTGGTGGTGGACGACCACTTCGTAGTCCGTGAAGGCCTCCGTAGCCTGATCCGCCGCGAACCGGGGATGATCGTGATCGCGGAGGCCGTGAACGGCGTGGAAGGCGTGGACATGTACGAGCGCCTCCAACCGCATGTCGTGATCATGGACCTGCGCATGCCGGTCATGGGCGGCATCGAGGCGATCCGCACCATCCGCGCGAAATCCCCCGATGCCCGCATCCTCGTCCTCACCAGTTTCGAAGGCGACGAGGACATCTACGCCGCCTTCGATGCCGGGGCTTCCGGCTACCTGCTCAAGCACAGCTCGGGCGATCAGGTCGTGCCCGCGATCCACGCGCTCATGAAGGACCAGACCTGGATCCCGCCGGAGGTGGAGAGCCATCTCGCCGCACGCCAGCGCGGTGAAATCCTCTCGCCCCGCGAGCGCGAGATCGTCCGCCATCTCGCCCTCGGCGAAGCGAACAAGGAGATCGGCGCCTCCATCGGCATCTCCGAGCAAACCGTGAAGTCGCACGTGAAGAACATCCTGGGCAAGCTGCATGTCCGCGACCGCACGGAAGCGGTCACGGTGGCCCTGCGCCGCGGGATCATTCACCTGCC
>CBFGPU010000061.1:0-8605 GCA_965650715.1 uncultured Haloferula sp.
ATCGGCGGCGATGTCGAAGTCCCCGACCGGTCGCGACACCGCGACCTCCTCCGCGGAATAGAACTCCAGCGCGGTGTGCGCGAGGAAATCATACATCGTCGGCCGCAAACCGTCGCCCAAGGCCCCCGTCGTGAGGATCTCCGCGAAGTCCGCCGCGGGCACCTTCTTGAGCGCCTCCGCATCGGCAAGCGAGCGTTGGAGCCGGCTATCCACCTCGCTCAGGATCCGGGCAAGGTCCCAGGATTCGAAGTCCTCGCCCACGGGCGCGGCGGTGGAACTGCGCTGCATGAAGCGCCAGCGGTTTTGCTGGAAGTAACCCGCCAGCCAACGTGCGGAAAGCGCGCGCAGCACCGGTCGCGCCTGCTCGGGTGCGGTGTCGATCGCGGCTTCGAGTTTCTTGACCGGCAGGGCAAGGCCTTCGATCGCGGCTTCGGTGGCGATGCGGGTCGCCAGGGCGCGTGTCCCTTCCGCCGACGAGCCGTCGGCGAAGGCGGCCTTTTCAATTCCCGTGAGAAGTTCGATCACGGTGCGCGGCTGCTGCTTCGCGCGGGCCTCCTCGACCTTGGCCCACTCCGCATCGCGCGGTCCGGCATGCAGGTTGGCCATGGATACGATCCAAGCGAAAAGGACGGCTCCGAGAAATCGAAATGCTTTCATGCGTGCGCGGGGTGAAATGATCCCGATCCAGATTGAGTCCGGGCCACGATAGTGTGACACGGGAAACCGGATTTTCTTGGTGCTTTGATCCAATGAGTGTCATCGCGGCGGCCCATGCCCCCTCACCCGAGGGGATCCCGGTTGCCGAGCGCGATCACAGCCGCAGCCACGCACGCCCCGACCAGGTTGGAAACCAAGTCCCAACCCAGGTTCGTGTAGTCGCCGATGTTCGTGTCGGGTTTCACCCGCGTGACGATGAATTCCACCACTTCGTTCAGCGCCCCGAAGCCCATTCCCCCGGCCACGCACAGGATCAGAACGCTGAAGGTCGCCCGCACCGGCGAACCATCGGGAGACCGGAGCGCCCCTTTCAAAATGTGCCAGCATAGCCAAGTCGTAATGCCGAATCCGTAGGCGTGGACGACCTGATCATACTTCAGGTGCCCCGGGATCAGCCACCAACTGTAAAATACCGAGTGCTCCCCCTCCTTGCTCCATTCCGCGGGAATTGGCACCAGCCCCCCGACCATGTGAACGAGCCCCCAGACGCTGAACGACCACAACAGTCCCGCCCCTAGCGGATAGCTCCGGTGAACCCGGTATAGCACCGGCATCAACACCGCCATCAATCCGAGATACATCCCCAACCCCGGGGTTCCCGCCGCGAGACAAACCGCCGTGATGACGGCCATGTAGAGACCCGTAAAAACAAGAACAGGTGCGAGTTTCACCGGATTCGACTTTCCCATGGGAAGACTGTAACCGGATCTCCGGTCCACGCGAGGTTTCAGAGCCGTTCTGCCGCCAGGCCGGATTGCCCCGGGCGGCAAAACACACCTCTCCCCGGCCCTATCTTCCGGATACATCGAAGCCCCCCGGCCCGGAGCGCACCCCCAGTTACGGAGGAGGTCCCCACCGCAAAGTTATTCTTGCGCCCGAATCAACGGCTGCATTCCATCCCGCGCGTGAGGGGCACGCCTTTTTTCTGATATCGACCACCATCGTGTTCATTCATGCCGCCGGGAGTCCCGGGCTTGATGCTTCGGCTTCTTCTTGGCCTCCACGGCCCCGGGAAGTTGCAAGCAATCGCACCGTCGAAGGGCATGCCATGCGACCGAAGCCTCTCCTTCCACCCATATCCCGTTAGATAGCTCGACAGATCCCGTTTCACCCTTCCCCCTGATGGAAATCTCGGAATTCATTTCACCCTTGGAGCAGTTTTTGGAGTCGGATGCCCAGCGCTTCTGGTTTGTTGACGAATGGGTGCGTTTTGACGGGGGCTTCGATGCATTCGAGGCCGCCTTCGAAGATAACGACGCGGATTTCCTGGCGACCTCGGTACGCCGTCACTCCGAGGACCCGGATTGGACCTGGTGGACGAGCCTCGCCGCACCGGACGGGGAGGACCCCTTTCCCCAGGCCTTGGCTGCGTTGCTCCCTCTGGTCCGCTTGAGCCGGACCGCCGCCGAAGTCATCCTCCGGGGCTTGTCGGAAGCTTGGACAGGCCACCCCGAGGCGGTCATCCCCACCTTGGTAAATCGTGCCGGCCTGCGAATCAGCGATTTCGGCGGCAACGGTTCATTCACGCCTGCCGGGCAGGAGGGCCGCTGGTATAGCGACTCCACTTGGCATTGGAGGGGCCCGGTGTCCTTTGTTCCCGGGAAAATCCATTTCCCGGTCAGTCCGAATGATCCTTACTGGTCCTGCCCTCTCCCCGCGGACGAACCCACCGTTGGCTTCTTGTTTCTCACGCGCGGCGATCTGAATCTGCCCGCGATCTGGCGGGATTACCTCGCCTCCGCCGGTTCCCGGGCGCGCGTGTATGCGCACACCAAGCACCCCGAGGAGCTCCCGCCCGACTCCCTCTTGCTCGATCGGCAGATCTCCAACCGCGTGCCCACCGAGTGGGGAGCCATCTCCCTCGTGGAAGCGACCTTGGCCATGATCCGGGAGGCGCTCGGGGATACCGATATCACGCACTTCGTCCTCGCTTCGGAAAGCTGCGTGCCCGTCCGGCCGTTCTCCTCCCTCTCCCGCAGCCTCCGTCTCGACTCGCGGTCCCGCTTGCACACGTTTTCCCAGGACTCGGTTCGCCGGAATGGGAATGTCGATAAAGCGAGGCGCCTCGACGCGCTTCAGGGTATCTCGTCCGAGCATTGCTGGTTCCAAGACCAATGGATGTGCCTGAACCGCGAAGACGCTTTGATCACGAGCGATGGAACCTGGCTCCAGCACTTCAAGCACGTGTGGGCACCCGACGAGTGCTATTTCTCCACCGTACTGAGCGCGGCGGGAAAACCTTCAGGAGTCGGAATCCTCAATCGTCCGGTCACCTGGACCAAGTGGCGGGGCGGGGCTCATCCGCAGAGTTTCGACCAAGTGCTTCCGCGGCTTGCAGGGGAAATCGCCGATAGCGGCTGCTTCTTCGCCCGAAAGTTCGGACGAAATTCCGACATCGGCCGCTGGGGCCTCCACCTCGAAGCCGGGAACACCAGCCCTCAGTTCTGCTCCGAGCTCCACTCCCACTGATGCGTCAACTCCCTGCCCGCCATCAAGAGGTCGCAGTCCCGCCTTCAGGCGGAATGCCTTTCGTGGTGGATTTACTCCGTGCCTCCGGCGGCACGCCCACCCCGCATCCCTACCTCTCCAAAGTCGGCCGGGAATCAGCCTGAGATCCCACGGGGCCCCGAAACAGCAAAGCCCGGCATGGCACCGGGCTTTCAGTCTCAACAGAATACGCACGAGTGGACTCGAACCACCACGGGGTTGCCCCCACTAGAACCTGAATCTAGCGCGTCTACCAATTCCGCCACGCGCGCGTTTCTGATTTGTTGTCCCGCCGGAGCGGCGGGCCGCGAAACCACCACGCCGCACGGGATTTTGCAATCCCGATTCTCGGAAAAAATTCACCCCCTCCGGCGACGCTTTCCCCGTTGCCAATCCCGGCCCCGTCAAGCCAGCTTCGTGCCATGCGGAACCCCGCTCCTATAATCCTGAGCCTGCTCCTCGCCGCGGTCGCGGCATTTTTCCTCATCCGCACGCCGGAGGCACCAAAGACGGCCGAGGCCGTGCCGCAGGTGCCCGCCCCCGCGGAAGCCACGGCCGCCCCGCCGAAGACCGCGGAGGGGGTAAAACCGCCGCCGCCGGAAGTGGCGAAGACCGACACCTCTATCGCCGAGGCCGGCGCCAAGAAGTGGCCGCAAGAACAGAGCGACATCCCCGCCGACCCGAAGGCGGTCTTCGGCAAGCTACCGAACGGGCTGCGCTACATGATCTACCCGAACACCGAACCGCCGGGCCGCGTCTCGCTGCGCCTGCACATCACCACGGGTTCGCTGATGGAAGCGGATGACCAGCGCGGGCTGGCCCACTTCCTGGAGCACATGGTCTTCAATGGCACCAAGCACTTCACCCCGGACGACCTGATCCCGAAGATGCAACACCTCGGCATCGGCTTCGGCGCGCACGTGAATGCCTACACCTCCTTCGACGAGACGGTCTACATGCTCGATCTGCCGAACCTGACCGATGAAATGCTCGGCCTGGGCTTCACCGTGATGCGCGACTTCGGCGATGGCGCGAAACTGGACGCGGAGGAGATCGAAAAGGAGCGCGGGGTGATCTTGTCCGAAAAGACGACCCGCGACAGCGTGGGCCTGCGCCTGATGCTCCAGCAGTTCCAGGAACTGCTTCCTGGTTCGCTGCTGCCGAAGCGCTTCCCGATCGGCGAGGAGGAAGTGATCAAATCCGCGCCGCGCGAACGCTTCGTGGACTACTACACCCGCTTCTACACGCCCGAGCGCATGACCTTCGTGGTGGTCGGCGATATCGATCCGACGAAGTTCGAGGCGCTGATCAAGGAGAACTTCAGCTCCCTGGCCAACCCGGCGGAACCGGGAGAGAACCCGGACCTCGGCAAGATCACCCCGGCCGAAGGCGTGAAGGCCGCCGTGTTCTCCGACAAGGAGGTGCCCGCCACCTCCCTCGGTTTCACCTCCGTGCAGCCCTTCAGCCCGGTCCCGGACACCCGCACCCGCCGCCTTTCCAAGCTGCCGCTGGAGCTGGCCCACACGGCCATCGCACGCCGCTTCGAGCGGATCGCAAAGACGGATGGCTCGCCCATCACCGGCGGCAGCGCCAGCCGCGAGGAGCTCTTCAACCACGCCGAGATCGGCTCACTGGACGTAGCGGTCGCCGATGACCGCTGGCAGGAGGCCCTGCCCGTGCTGGAGCAGGAGTACCGCCGCGTGCTGGAATTCGGCTTCACCGATGCGGAGATCGCAGAGGCCAAGGCGAACACGCTGAATGTGCACCAGCAGGCCGTGAAGACCGCCCCAAGCCGGAGATCGGAAGGCCTGGCCACCGGGATCGCGCGCTCGATCAACGAGGGTTCGGTGTTTTCCACGCCGGAGACGGACCTCGACATCATCAAGGGCGGACTCGACACGGCCACCCCGGAAACCTGCCACGCGGCCTTCCGGGAGTTCTGGGCCGACAAGGGCTTCCACCTGGTGCTAACGACGAAGGTGGAGCCGGAAAATGCCCGGGACACGCTGATCTCTCTCTACGAGGAGTCTCGTAGCAAGGAAGTCGAGGCACCCGAGCAGAAGAAATCGCTTCCCTTCGCCTACACCGACTTCGGTCCGGCGGGAACGGTGAAGACCCGCAAGGAAATCGCCGATCCGGGTCTGGTGCAGTGCATGCTCTCGAACGGATTACGGCTGAACTTCAAGCAGACCGATTTCGAAAAGGGCGGGATCCGCCTGCTGGCGCGCATCGGCTCGGGCAAGCTGACCCAGCCGAAGGACACGCCGGGCTTCGACTTCTTCGCCAGCAGCGTCTTCAATGCGGGCGGCCTCGGGAAACACTCGGTGGACGACCTGCAGCAGATCCTCGCCGGCCGGAATGTCAGCAGCACGCTTTCGATTTCGGACGACGCCTTCACGCTCTCCGGCCGGACCACGCCGGAGGATCTCGAGCTCCAACTTCAGCTGATGTGCGCCCAGATGACCGATCCCGGCTACCGGGAGGAAGCGCTGGTGCAATTCCACAAGGCCATCCCGGAAATCTACCAGCAGATCCGCCACACCGCCGCGGGGGCCCAGGTCGGGATGGAATCCTGGATGCACGGCGAGGATTTCCGCTGGACCATGCCCGACGAGGCGAAGCTGTCTTCCTACACGCTGGAAGATGCCCGCAAGTGGCTCACTCCGGCGCTCACCCGCGGCTACCTCGAACTTAGCATCGTGGGCGACTTCGACGAGAGCACGATGCTGCCGCTGGTGCTGAAAACCTTCGGCGCGCTGGGTCCGCGCGAGACTGAGAAGCCCGCGCTCCCGGCGGCCCGCAAGGTGAAGTTCCCGAAAGCCCCCGCGGAAAAGACCTTCACCTACGACAGCAAGATCCCGCAGGGAACCGCGCTCGTTGTCTGGAAGACCGAGGGACTGCGCAACAACACGAAGCTCTTCCGCCGCCTGAACATCCTGGGGGAAATCCTCAGCGACCGCTTGCGCAAGGAGATCCGCGAGAAGCTCGGCGCTTCCTACAGCCCCAGCGCCGGACCCGGCGGCTCCGAAGGGCTGGAAGGCTACGGCTTCCTCATGGCCGAATCGGTGGGCAAGCCGGAGGACACCAAGCGCCTCACCGACGTCGCTGCAACCCTCGCCGCGGAACTCGCCGAGAAGGGCACCGATACCGACGAACTCGACCGCGCCCGCAAGCCGATGCTCGCCCAGATCGAGAAAGCCAAGCGCGACAACACCTACTGGCTGGGGACGGTCCTTTCCCAATCCCAGGAGCTGCCCGACCGCCTCGACCTGATCCGCGGCCGCGATGCCGATGTCGCCTCGATCACGCCGAAGGAACTGGGCGAGATCGCGAAGAAGTACCTCGTCGAGAAGAACGCGCTGAAGATCCAGCTCCGCTCGGAAGCGAAGTAAGCCGCTTCCATCAGACGCCCAGTGCTACCGCGTTGGCCGCGGCGTAGTGCTGGGCGTGGCTGAGGCTGATCTTGATCTCGCCGATCCCGTTCGCCTCGGCGAAGGCCTTGCCCGCCCCGCTCAGGACCAAGGCCGGCTCGCCGCTTTCCTTGCGGACGATCTCCATGTCGAGCCAGCCGATTTCCTTTCCGATCCCGGTGCCGAAAGCCTTGGCGACCGCCTCCTTCGCCGCGAAGCGGGCGGCATAGTGGATCTCGGGACGGCGCTGGGCATCGCAGTAGGCACGCTCTCCCGCGGTGAAGATGCGGGTGGCGAAGCGGTCCCCGAACTCGGCCATCGAGGAGCCGATCCGCTCCACTTCCACCACGTCGATGCCGATGCCGATGATGCGCATGGCGGGAGTGCGACGAGAAAAAGGGCAGGTGCCAAGCTGGAAGTCGCGGCGGGATGGAGGATGATGCAGCAATTCCCGGACCCGGCCCGTATCAGGCCGGGTTCACCCGACCTGCAGCATGATCCTGATCCGACTTCCCGCTCTCCTGCCTTTGGTGTTCCTTCCGGTCCTCGCCGGGGAATTCCGCGAGGACCGCTTGCGGGCGATCGACGATGCCATCGGGCAGGCGGTGACGGATGCGCGGGCGCCCGGCGCGGTCTTCCGGATGGAGCGCGAAAACCGAATTTATCAGAAGGCCTACGGCTGGAAGTCGGTGGTGCCGGCGAGGGAGCCGATGACGGAGGACACGATCTTCGACGCCGCCTCCCTCACCAAGGTCGTGGCGACAACATGTGCCATCATGAAGCTCATGGAGGCCGGGAAGCTCGACCTCGATGCCCCCGCCAGCCGCTACCTCCCCGAGTTCACCGGTCACGGCAAGCAGGGCATTACGCTACGCCACTTGCTCACACACAGCTCCGGACTGAAGGCCGGTCTTTCCCCGGATGGCGACTGGAACGGCAAGGCAGCCGCGCTCCTCCAGGCTTGCAACGAGAAGCCAGTCAACGAACCCGGCACCGCCTACCGCTACAGCGACATCAACTTCATCGTTCTCGGCTTCGTCGTCGAGCGGGTGGCCGGCACGGGCTTGGACGACTACTGCGCCAAGGAGATCTTCGCCCCCCTCGGAATGAGGGACACCGGCTTCCGCCCTGCCGCCGACGCGCGGATCGCGCCCACGGAGCTGCTCCGCGACGGCACGGTCCTGCGCGGCACGGCCCACGATCCCACGGCCCGGCGGATGGGCGGCGTCGCGGGCCATGCGGGACTTTTCTCGACCGCCAACGATCTCGGCCGCTTCGGGAGCATGATGCTCGGTGGCGGCGAGTTGGACGGCGTGAGGATCTTCCGCACCGAGACCGTTGCCGCGATGACTTCCGTCCAGTCTCCTCCCGGCCTGCCACGGCGCGGATTCGGCTGGGACATCGACTCTCCCTACGCCGGCCCGCGCGGCGACCTTTTCCCGATCGGCAGCTACGGCCATACCGGCTGGACCGGCACCCGCCTCTGGATCGATCCGTTTTCAAAGACGACGGTGATCTTCCTCTCCAACCGGAACCATCCGGACGGCCATGGCAACGTGGTGGGCTTGCAGCGGGAACTGGGCACGCTCGCCGCACAGGCGATTCCCGACTTCAATTTCTCCCATGTCCCCGGTGCCTTGCTACCCGATCCGGCGCTCGCCGCGCCTGCTCCCGAGCCGAAGGAAGACGGACCTGTCCTGAATGGGATCGACGTGCTGAAGCGGGACAAATTCCGCCAACTGCGGGGACGGAAGATCGGCCTGATCACGAATCACACCGGGATCGACCGGCAGAGGAACTCGACCATCGATCTCCTGCATTCGGCACCGGATCTGGAATTGATCGCGCTGTTCAGCCCCGAACACGGCATCCGCGGAGATCTCGATCAGGAGGGAATCGGCGATGGCAAGGATGAGAAGACCGGCTTGCCGGTCCATAGCCTCTACGGCGAGCGCCGCAAGCCGTCGCCCGAGCAACTGCAAGGCCTCGAC
>CBFGPU010000062.1:0-8570 GCA_965650715.1 uncultured Haloferula sp.
CCGCCGTGGCACGAACATGATTATCCCGATTTTCCACTTCCACTGGAGCGAGCGCTGGTGGGACCAGCCGCAGAAGTTCGATCCCGACCGCTTCCTGCCCGAGCGGCGACCCGCGCCGGAGATCTACTTCCCTTTCGGGGCCGGTCCCCGCACGTGCATCGGCAACCAGTTCGCCCTTCAGGAATTGGTCATCATGACCGCCGTCTTCCTGAAAGAGCTGCGCTTCCGTCCGGTGCCCGGCTTCACCGTCGAGCCGGATCCGCTCATCACCTTGAGGCCGAAGCATGGGATGAAGCTGGGTGTGGAAAGACGCACGCCTTGATGTTCGGCCGCGAAAGGTGACGCTTCCTTCACCCGCCCTGACAATCGGGAATGTTAACTCGACGTTGCTCCCGGAATGTGGATGGTGCCGCCCATGATTCGCCGCTTCGCCCTTGGCGCTTTGGCTCTTCTCCTGATCCTGCCCGCCCGCGCGGACAAGGATCTGATCAAGGAGAGCCGGATCACCCCGTTGGAAGTCCGCCGCAAAAAGGACAAGGCCGCCGAGACCGCCGCGCAGGAGGGCTTCAGCCCGCTTCCGCGTGCGCCGCGGATCGTCGGGGGCAAGAATGCATCCCCCGGGGAATACCCATGGATGGCCGCCCTCGTCCGTGCGGACGAACCGGACAACTACGAAGGCCAGTTCTGCGGCGGGTCGCTGATTCATCCGCGCTGGATCCTCACGGCGTCCCACTGTGTGACGGGCACCAAGGCGGAGGATCTGGAAGTCGTGCTCGGGACCCATGATCTGGACAGTTCGTCGGGATTCCAGCGGATCGCGGTGGCGGAGATCATCATGGCACCCCGCTACAACGACTTCAACTTGGACTCGGATCTGGCGCTTCTGCGGCTTGCCGAGCCCGCCAATGCGACTCCGATCCAATTGATCGACGATGCGGCCTTGGCCGCGCCCGGGATCGAGGCGGTGCTTACTGGTTGGGGTGACCTCACGAACGGCGACCGCGATTATCCGAATCTTCTTCAGGAGGTGGAGCTTCCGCTTGTCGATTTCGCCGTCGCGAACGCCTCGCCTGCTTATGCCGGAACGCTTACGGAGAACATGCTTCCCGCCGGCTTCGAAGCAGGCGGCAAGGATGCGTGCTATGGCGATAGCGGCGGACCGCTGGTGGTCCCTTCACCCGTCGGAACCGGCTGGGCGCAAGCGGGTATCGTCAGTTTCGGTGCCGGCTGCGCGGAACCCGGCGTTTACGGGATCTATTCCAAGGTCTCGCAATTCCGCGGTTGGGTCCTCGGCCATGTCATGCCGAACTACGCTGCTTGGGAGATCGCCAACAGTCGCACCGGCGAACTCCGCGATCCGGATGGCAACGGCTTCACCAACTTCGAAGACTTCGCCCTGCCGGATCACGTTTTGAACAAGGAGGTGAGCGGTGGATTCGTCCGGTTCTCCTACCTCCGTCCGGAGAATGCGACCGAGGTGGATTACATCTTGGAAAACGCCCCGGGCGCGGCCGGGCCATGGACCGTCAAATCCCCGGCGTTCGTCTCGTCCGCTGGGGCAGGGCAGGGGTTGATACTCTGGACGGTCCAGCTTCCGGCGGCCCAGGACACCGGCGTCTTCCGCGTCCGGGCCGTCTTGTCGTCCAGCCTCGCGGCGGGGCCGCGTCCCCTCGAATTCCCCGGCGGAACCCATGGAACCATCGACGCCACCGATGCGGGTTTCTCGCGGGCTTACCGCCTTGAAGGCCTCGTCGCCGGGCTGCCCGTTTCCATCAGCCTGCGGTCCACCGATTTCGACGCCTCCCTCGCGCTCGAAAACGCCGCCACCGGTTCGGACCTCGGCGACTCATCTACCAACAACGCCGGAGGCCTCACCGGCACGGATGAAATCCTGACCTTCACCCCGGTCGGAACGACCAAGTATCAGGTTCGGGTCAGCGGCGGGCCGGGGGACTTCACCCTCGGCGTCTGGTCGCCGGGCAGCCTGGCGGGGCAGACGGTCCTCGCCGTCCCCTTCTCCCCGAAGCCCGCGACGCTCAAGGGGTCGCTCGCCGTGGGGGATGCCTATGATCCGCTCTTCCTCCCCGGCGGGGAGTATTTGAAGGATGACTTCGGTTTGGACTTTTCTGCGGTTCCCTCCGAAACCTTGGTCGAGATCGCCATGAATTCGAAGGCTGCCGGTCGCGCCGGGATCGACGATTTCCTCAGTCTGATCGATTCCGAGAGCGGCAAGCTCGTCGCCTTCAGCGACAACCGCTCGGGGAAGTCGAACAACTCCGTCCTCCGCTTCGCTCCCGTTCCTGGCAAGTCCTACCTTGTTCGCGCCACCTCCTCCCCGGAGAACGATACCGGCAGCTACAGCCTGCTGGGAAACATGCCCAAGATTACCCCGAAGACCCCCGTCGCCCCCTTGGCCGTCGGTGCCACCGTCTCCGGGAAGCTCTCCGCCGCAAGCGAACTGGATGAGACCCGCGGAACCGCCAAGCGCGACTATCTGCTCGCCCCCCTCGCCGCGGGCACCGAGGTCGGGATCACCATGGAGTCCACCCGCCTCGACACTTATATCTCCGTCCTCGATGCCTCCGACCTGAGCGTCGTGGTGGAAGGTGATGGCGGTGGCCCGGCCGGGGGAATCCACAACGCGCTCGCCACTTTCGTCACGGAGGCCGGTCGCCGCTATCTGGTGCGCGCGACCACCTATGAGCCCCGCGAGGCGGGCCCGTACTTCCTCAAGACGTCCACGACTCCTTGATTCTCATGGTCGATAGCCCCTATTTCATTCCTGCCCTGATCGGGGCGGTCCTGGTTTTCCAGTTCATCCTCCTGCTCCTGGTTCTCGGGCTCTCGGGGAAGATCAAGCGCCTGTCGCGGGCCGTTTCCCGCCCGGAGCCCCAGACTGCTCCGGAACTGGCCGAAAAGAAAGAGGCCACCGCAGATCAGAAGAAGTGGTTCGAGGTCTTCCTCGATGAAGACCCCGCCCGCCGGGAATTGCCGAAGAAAGATCAGTTCGCCGCGTTCCGCCGCTGGCGCGAGGAGCGCGGCCTGAACTGGAAGTAGCGCGACTTTCCAAAGTTGCGGGCTTCGCGTTCCCGCTCTCTCCTCCCGGCTCGGTTTTCACCTTTGGTCGCCCTCTACCGGTGGATTGCTCCGCTTGGTTCCATCCGACCAGATCCCCCGCACGGAATTCCCGCAGCGCAAGACCTGCACCCGGAAATTTGGGTTCACCCCCGTTTTTCCGGTTGCCACTGGCTAGGGTGGTTTGCAGACTCCGCGCCCGCGCCGGGCCTACACTCCGGTTCGACCGCAAAAGAGCTTGTGAAAAATTTCACAAGCGACCAAAATTTCTCCGCCGAGCACTCCGACGCACCACCGTCATGGCCAATTTCTTCCCTCGCTGGACCAACTTTCTGCCGCTGAAAATCGCCATTTGTGCAGGTGCTTTGGCAGGGGGTGTGGTGTTGGCCTTCACCTACTACGGGACGCCGAAGACTCTTGCAGCGGGCTACCAGCCTTCGCAGCCGATCCCGTTTTCACACAAAATTCACGTGGATCAGCTCGGCCTCGACTGCCGTTACTGCCACTCCTTCGTGGACGTTTCCGGCACTTCGAACGTCCCGGGCAACAACACCTGCTGGAATTGCCACCAGCACGTGGCCAAGGATAGCCCGAAGCTCCAGCCGCTGCGCGACCGCATGGATCCCGCGCTGAAGAGCCCGCATTTCGGCAAGCCGATCGAGTGGGTCCGCATCCACAAGACCCCGGATTACGTTTACTTCAACCACTCCGCGCACGTGAACCGCGGGGTTTCCTGCCAGAGCTGCCATGGCCGCGTGGATCAGATGGAAGTGGTCTATCAGGAAAACAGCCTCTCGATGGGCTGGTGCCTCGATTGCCACCGGGCACCCGAGAAGCACGTCCGTCCGCTCGAGGAAGTCTACAATCTCAAGTACGACCCCGAGAAGTACATCGCCTCCAACCCGGAGCTGATGTCCAAGCTCGGCGTCAAGACCACCGAGGATCTCGGCAAGAAGCTTGTCGAACACTGGCAGATCAAGGCGCGCGAGACCTGCGCGACCTGCCACCATTGATCCCCGCCGTTTCCTTTCTTCCGTCCTTTTTTCGCATTCCCCGTCGTTCCATCGCCCATGAGCAAGCGCATCTGGCAACATCCCGAGGTCCCCGCCGGTGAAACCACCGTTTCGTGGCGCAGCCTCGGTCAGCTCGAGGACACCCCGGCCTTCCGTTCCTGGATGGAGCGCGAGTTCCCTCAGGGCGTCGCGGAAATGGTGAATGAAGAGGACGCCGAGACGTCCCGCCGTTCCTTCCTCAAGCTGATGGGTGCTTCCACGGCGCTCGCGGGCTTCGGCCTTGCCGCCTGTCGCCGCCCGGAAAGCTACATCGTCCCCTACAACAAGGCGCCGGAATGGGTGATCCCGGGCAAGGCGACCTATTATGCTTCCAGCATGCCGCGCTCCGGCGGGGCCACGCCGCTGGTGGTGACCACCTTCGAAGGCCGCCCGACCAAGGTCGCGCCGAACGCCCTCCACCCGGACATGACCGGTACGGATGCTTTCGTGCAGGCCTCGGTGCTCGACCTCTATTCGCCCTCGCGCTCGCGCAAGGTGCTGAACAAGGCCCAGGTTTCCAGCCGCGCCGAGTTCGAAAAGGTCCTCGCCGCCGTTGCCGCGGACAAGTCCGCGAAGATCGGTTTCGTCTTCGGCCACGATGACTCGCCGACCCGCTCGCGCCTGGTCAAGCAGCTCGCCGAGAAGTTCGCCGCCGCCAAATTCTACGCCTACGAGGCCCTCGAAGGCACCAAGGTTTTGGAAGACGGCGTCCGCCTCGTCGCCGACTATTCCAAGGCCGACCGCATCCTTTCGCTCGATAGCGATTTCCTCTGCCTCGATGGCCAGGGCTCGACCGTTCCCTTCTTCAACCGCCGCAAGCCGGAAGGCGCGGACTACTCGAAGAAGGCCGATCCCGCTTCGATGAACCGCCTCTACGTCGTCGAGAGCACCTACTCGATGACGGGCGGGATGGCCGACCACCGCCTCCGCGTCTCGCCGAGCATGCTGCTCCGCGTCGCCGCCCAGATCGGCCGCGCCTTCGGCGTGACCTCCGGCGTCGAAGCGATCACGGATGAGAAGCATCTCAAGTGGATCAACGCGCTGGTCGCCGACCTCCAGGCTTCCGGTGCCAAGTCTCTCGTCCTCGCCGGTCCCCGCCAGCCGGAAGCCGTCCAGCTTCTCGCCCTCGCGATCAACCAGAAGCTCGGCAGCATCGGCGAAGGCAAACCGCTCAAGGCCGTCCGCACCGATGCCTCGGGCCTCGGCGACTTCGCTCAACTCGTGACCGACCTCGATGGCGGCGCGATCGACACCCTCGTCCTCCTCACCCCGGCCAACCCGGTTTACGACGCCCCGGCCGACTCCGGCATCGTTCCGGCCCTCGCCAAGGCGAAGACGGTCATCCACCTCGGTGCCCGTACGGATGCCACCGCGCACGCCGCCACCTGGCACCTGCCCGTCAGCCACTATCTCGAAAGCTGGGCCGATGCCCGCACGATCAATGGTGTCTACACCATCGTGCAGCCGATGATCCTGCCGCTCTACGAAGAGTGCGTCAGCGAACTCGAATTGCTTGCCGCCTTCCTGACCGACGACGGCAAGCTCGTCACCGGGGAGACTGCTGAAGGCAAACCCTCCCCGGCCTACGATGCCGTCCGTGAGACCTTCACCGCCATCGGCGGGGAAGGGGAGGAAGCATGGAAGAAGCTTCTCCGCGAAGGCTTCCACGCCGGCACCGCCTACGAGGCTGTCGAGCCCGCCGCGAGCAAGACCGGCATCACCGCCGCTCCCTCCAGCGAAGGTCTCGAAGTCATCTTCTCTACCGACGGCTCCGTCTATGACGGCCGCTGGATCGACAACGGCTGGCTGCAGGAAGCTCCCGATCCGGTCTCCAAGCTTTCTTGGGACAACGCCGCCCTGATCGCCCCCGAAACCGCCAAGAACATCGGCATCTACGACGAAATCGTTCAGCTCGAAACCGCCCGCGCGGCCAAGAGCCCCGATGCCGAAGGCCCGCAGCGCACCGGCCCGATGATCAAGGTGAAGGTGAACGGCGCGGAGCTCGAGCTCCCCGTCATGATCGCCTTCGGTCAGGCCGAGAACACGATCGTCATTCCGCTCGGCTACGGCCAGGGTTTCGACAAGGAAGACAAGTTCGACCGCAACTCGAAGGGCTTCTCGCCCGCCAGCCATGTCGGCCAGGTCGGTGTCAACTCCGGCTTCAACGCCTACCCGCTCCGCACCGCGGCAACCAAGTACTACGCCACCGGCGCGAAGATCGAGAAGACCGGCCGCCGCTACCCGCTCGCCCTCGTCCAGGAGCACTTCGCCATGTATGGCCGTGCCCTCGCCCGCGAAATCTCGACCATGGCGGATGAGCAGAAGGGTGACTTCGCCCATCAGCTCCACGATGTGAAGCTCCAGGGCAACGACGCCCACGCGCCGCCGAACATCTCGCTCTACAAGCAGGAAGACAAGAAGGGTGTCTCCCACCTCAGCGACCCGCTGCACCAGTGGGGCATGACGATCGACCTGTCCTCGTGCATGGGCTGCAACGCCTGCCTCATCGCCTGCCAGGCCGAGAACAACATCCCGATCGTTGGCAAGGAGCAGGTCATGAAGGGCCGCGAGATGCACTGGATCCGGATGGACCGCTACTTCGCGATCGATAAGGAGAACGACTTCGACGCCGGCAGCCCCGCCCTCATCCCGCAGCCCGTCGCCTGCGTGCAGTGCGAAAGCGCCCCCTGCGAAACCGTCTGCCCGGTCAACGCCACCGTCCACACGGAGGAAGGTCTCAACGCGATGGCATACAACCGCTGCATCGGCACCCGCTACTGCGCGAACAACTGCCCCTACAAGGCCCGCCGCTTCAACTTCTTCGATTACAACAAGCGCAACCCGCTCGTCGCCCACAACCTCTACAAGGGTCCCTTCGGCGAGACGCAGGTCGGCACCGCCCCGCACCTCCAGCGCAACCCGAACGTCTCCGTCCGGATGCGCGGCGTGATGGAAAAGTGCACCTACTGCGTGCAGCGCCTGAAGGACGCGAAGATCCGCCAGAAGCGCGGCCAGAAGCAGGAAGCCCTGCTCGCCGGCAAGGCCTCGCCGGATTCCGCGGTCACCACCCATACCCTCCGCATCCCGGTGGATTCCGTGAAGGTCGCCTGCCAGGAAGCCTGCCCCGCCGGCGGCATCGAGTTCGGCAACCTTCTCGATGGTGACAGCTCGGTGATGAACCGCGCCAAGCAGAGCGAGCGCAACTACGACCTGCTCCACTACATCGGCACCAAGCCGCGCACCAGCTACCTGGCCCGCGTGAAGAACCCGAATGACAAGATGCCCGACGCCAAGTTCGTCGGCAAGGCCACCATCCACATGCACTAAGCGCCAAACTCCAAATCCCAAACTCTAAATCTCAAGGTCCAGCAGCTTCTGCCTTCTTTGAATCTTCGAGTTTAGAATTTGGAACTTCTACCTTCTACCATGGCCACCGCCACCGAACACGCACCGAGCCACACCCGCCAGGGACCGAAGATTCCGGTCCTCGAGCGCGAGAAGCTCATCCTGAACGGCCGTTCCTACCACTGGATCACCGAGCGCATCTGCGGCGTTCTGGAGAACCGCCAGCCGCTCCTCTGGTGGCTGCTGTTCCTTCCCTCCGCCCTCATCGCCATGATCGGCGTGGGCCTCGGCCTGGCCTACCTCGTCTCCACCGGGGTCGGCGTCTGGGGCATGTCGAACCGCGTCTTCTGGGGTTGGGACATCACGAACTTCGTGTTCTGGATCGGTATCGGCCACGCCGGAACGCTGATCTCCGCGGTGCTCTTCCTGACCCGCCAGAACTGGCGAACGTCGATTAACCGAGCGGCGGAAGCCATGACCATCTTCGCGGTGATGTGCGCCGGTATCTTCCCGGCCTTCCACGTCGGTCGCGTCTGGATGGCCTGGTTCCTCGCCCCGATCCCGAACGCCAACGCGATCTGGCAGAACTTCAAGTCGCCCCTCCTCTGGGACGTCTTCGCGGTCTCGACCTACTTCACCATCTCTCTGATCTTCTGGTACCTCGGCATGGTGCCGGACCTCGCGACCATCCGCGACCGCTGCAAGCCGGGCCTGCGCAAGATGCTCTACGGCATCTTCTCCCTCGGCTGGCGCGGCGGCAACCGCCAGTGGAGCCACTACGAAATGGCCTACCTGCTCCTCGCCGCCCTTTCGACCCCGCTCGTGCTCTCGGTGCACTCGGTCGTGTCCTTCGACTTCGCCACCTCCATCGTCCCAGGCTGGCACACCACCATCTTCCCGCCCTACTTCGTCGCAGGCGCCATCTTCGGCGGCTTCGCGATGGTGCTCACCATCATGGTCCCCGCACGCCAGATCTACGGCCTGCACGACGTGATCACGATGAAGCACATCGACAATATGGCGAAGATCATCCTGCTCACCGGCACCATCGTCGGCTACGCCTACCTGATGGAGCTCTTCGTCGCCTACTACTCGGGC
>CBFGPU010000063.1:0-8563 GCA_965650715.1 uncultured Haloferula sp.
CGACCGACCGACTACATCGTCCTCGTGGACGATCTGCGCGACATCGTCACCGCCACAGGTGCGGTGGATGATGGCGAAACACTTCTCGCGGACGGCCGCAGCGGCGTCGCCCGCTTCGATCGACACGAGGAGGCCGTCTTTTCAGCGTGGAGGGGACCGAAAATTTCTGTTAGGAAAGTCTTGGGTGAATCGTTCACCGCATCCTCGGGCTTGCAGCTTGTCGCGGCGGTCGAGCAGATCCGCCGCGGTATCGCGGACCAGGCACTCGTTGCTACCCTCGGAGGGAACGAGCAGGCGGCCGGGTGCCTGTTGGCTGCCGCGCTGCGATAAGAGCCGGTCGCTATCTCCGAAAACGACAACGCCCCGTCGGCGCGAGGCCGGCAGGACGTTGGTTTCCTTGTTCAAGGGTCGGTGAGCCGATCGCTTATTTCGCTTCGCGGGTCTTGTCGGCCTCGTCTTCGAGGGCGTCGGCCTTGCGCTCGGCGTCCTTGCGGACGGCGTCGGCATTGTCCTCTGCTGCATCCGCGCGGGCTTCGGCGTCTTCTTCACGCATTTCCGTGGTGCCATCGGCCTGTTTCCGGACCTTGTCGGCGGCGTTCTCCGCGGCGTCGGCAGCGGCTTCGCCTTGCTTGCGGACATCCGCGGCCTGCTTTTCCAGAACCTCGGCCTTGTGTTCCAAGGCCTCTTCACGGGCTTCTTCCTGGCGGGAATCACACGCCGTAAACAGGAAGCCGTAAGTGGCCGCTGCGACGATGGAGGTAACGAATGGTGCTTTCATGATAATGACTCATTAGGGTTGGCTTGCCCGTTCGGGGCATGGCAACCTTCTCGCAATCGCCATGCCGCATTTGTTTTTCAACAAGTTACGTAGATCTGAGCGGTTAGGAATACGTTCTCTTGCATGATGAATCGAGCAACTTGCACGATCTTCGGGGGCCGAAAACGAGAGTGCTCCTCGCGTTGGTACGAGTGCGGGTATTGGCCAAAGCGGGCTTGCCGCTGTCGCTGGCCTTTGTTCCCGTGGGCGCGGAAATGACCGCCGCTCCCACGCCACAAGAGGTAATCGACATGCTCCGCGAGGAGGGCATCGCCGAACTTCCCGAGGGCTTCCCGATCGAGGGCGATCTCTTTGCCGCTGGAATGGATTCGATGGCCGTCATGCAGCTCATCGTGATCGCGGAGGAGCGTTTCGGCGCCGTGATCGCGCCGCAGGATGCCGGTCGCGAGAACCTCGGCACGCCCCTCGACCTCGCGGCCCTGATCGGGAGGAGGATGGCATGACGAACTGCGACGTGCTGGTGCTCGGTGCGGGCAGCGCGGGTCTGGCTGCCGCCGTGACCGCCGCCCGCGAGGGCGCGAGCGTGCTCCTAGTGGAGCGCCATGGCTTCGCGGGTGGCATGGGCACGGCTTCGCTGGTTCACACCTTCTGCGGTCTTTACCTGATGGGCGAAGGCCCGCCGGTAGTGGCGAACCGGGGATTCCCGGCGGAGATGGAGGAACGGATGCGCCGCGCCACCGGAACCGGACCGGTGAAGATGGGGCGCGTCTGGGTGCTGCCGCAGCATCCGGTGGAATTCGTCCGCATCGCCGATGCCTTTTTGTCAGAAGGCGGGGTGCGCGTGCTTTATCACAGCGAGGCGCTTGCGGCCGAGGCCGAGGGGGATGGCTGGCGCATCGACATCGCGGGTCGGGGCGGGATATTTTCCGTGCGCGCGAAGGCGGTGGTCGATGCCAGCGGGGACGCGGTATTCGCGGCGCTTTGCGGTGCCGCCACGGCGACAACCGATTCCTCCAGCCTGCAACGCCCGGCTTATGTCTTCGCGGTGCAAGGGGTCTCGGGAGGAGAAGCGGGTCTCGTGCTGGCCGGGCGCATCGTCGAGGGCGTGCGCCGGGGCATTCTTGCGAAGGAGGCGCTCGGCCTGCACTTCCGCAGCAGCGGCAGGGCGGGGGAGATCTTCGGCACGATCGATCTCTCCGGCAGCGAGAAAGGCAGGGGTTATGATCCGCTCGATCCTGCGTGCCTCTCGGCGCTCGAAGCGACCGGGCGCATGATTGCCTCCACGGCGATCGATTTCCTCAAGCAAGAGGCGCAGGGCTGGACGGGGGCGTATGTGTCGCAATGGCCGGTCCGTGCCGGTGTGCGCGAAAGCCGCCGCTGGATCGGCAGGCACCTGCTGACATCGGAGGAGATTCTCTCGGGTGCCCGGCACGCGGATGACATCGCCCTCGCGACTTGGCCCTTGGAGTTCCGCGAGACCCATCGCGGGCCGAAACTGCGCTACCCGGAGAACGACCGCGCCGCGGGGATTCCTCTCGCTTGTCTGATCCCGGAGAAGCTTGAGCGGGTCTTCGTGGCGGGCCGCTGCATCTCGTGCGACCACGGGGCGCAGGCATCGATCCGCGTGATGGGCACTTGCTTTGCCACCGGTCAAGCCGCCGGGCGTGCGGAGACTCAGGCGGCCACCTTGTAGCGGAAGGCCAAGTCGAGACGACGCACGGGGTAGCCACGGTCCAAGCGGACCTTGTCGATCGAGCGCAGGCAGAAGGACTCCAGGTCGTCCGAGCCGTGGAGCTTCACCGGCAGGGTTTCGAGTTCCCTGCCATCGGCGCGCACGGCGATCTCAAGATTCGCCTCAAGCCAAGCGATCAGCGGGGCCAGCCGCGGCATCTCGGCGCGACCGGCGGCGGTGAAAAGCTGGAAGAAGCAGCGCACGCACTTTCCCGGGTGGCCCTTACTCATCAATAACTCACGCAAGTCCAGAATCGCGTCCGCCTCCTTCGCTAGAACCGGGGCGAGCGGAAGCAAAAGGCCGTCGATTTCGTGGGCGGTGGGCTGCACGCGGCGGACAAAACCCCAATTGAGACCCGGTCGCAATAGAAATCGCCAACAGTTAGAAGGGAGTCGGCAAGTCCTTCTTTTCGAAGTCCCCGCACCAGTCGTCTCCGGCTGTGACGGGGAAGACCGACTCGAACTTCACCTCGTCATCCACCTCGAAGGCCACGGTCTGAGGGGCGTGACGGCGGCATTCGCCGTGGCTTTCCTCAAGGGGGTTCCAAAAGGAGCAGGCGGCGCAGGCGCGGGAAATCGTGATCGTGTTGTTCATGGCGATGGCATTGAAGACCATCCTCTCGTTAGGCTGGATCGGCGCTTGCCGCAAGGGGCGAATCTGGCGGTCCATTGCCAGGGAAGCGCGAATCACGAGGCGGCCCGCCAGTCGGAGGGGCGCTGGCCTTTCTCGGCGACGAAGGCCTTGGTGAAGTGGCTGAGGCTGTTGTAGCCGACCTCGAAGGCGGCCTCGGTCACGTTGCAATTGCCGTCGCGGAGTAACGAGGCGGCGCGGTCGATCCGGATTTCCCGGAGTTTCTGGCTCAGGGTCTTTCCGCTGTGCTGGCGGAAGAGCCGGCTGAGGTAGTGCGGCGCGCAGCCGACGTGGCGGGCGAGGGTGTGGAGATCGAGGTCCTCGCGGAAATGTTCGCGGAGCCACAGGGTGGCGGCGTCGATCCGCTGGCGGAGCGGGTCGTTGGAATTGCCAATCCTGGGAGTGGCGCCGAAAAGGCTGAAGCATTCGAGCGTTTTTCCCCGGAACCAGGCGGCGCGGAGGGAGCGGGGAACCGGCGGCTGCAGCAGAAGATCGCAGAGGTCCCGCTCGGCGAGATTCATCGAGCGCAGCTGGCCGAAGTGCGCGGAATCCGGGGTTGGGGCACCCCGCAACAGCGGATGGAGGACGCCGGCGGAGTCGCCGAAATTCGCAGTGAACCAATCGGAGGTGGCGGTGAGGACGACAAAACGGTGCCGGCCGGGGAGGCGGCTGGCGTGGATCATTTCATCTTCCCCCGGTCTCAACAAAGAGACAGTCCCTGGCACGATGCCGAGACGGATGCGGGTACCGAGGATAACAGCATGCCCATCGAGGTTGAGCACGAGATGCCCGCTGGCGGGGCGCAGGACGGAGCTCCAGTCCGCTGCCTGCGAGAGTTCCACATCGATGCCGGTTACGCTCGCGCCCCCTCCTTCATGGAGGATCGTGGCGTGGAGCGACGCGGACATGGGCGGATTGGGTGATAATTGCGATTGAGTCGCAAGAAGAAGATTGGGTCTTGGTGACCCCTTGTCCTCAACTAGCGTTGAATTGCTTGGATCGGAGGGCGCCGGCAATCCGGCGTCATGGAAAAGCAAGCCGGCGGGAGCAGCGGATGGGGGATGCAGGAAGGATTCCGGCCATCTTGAAAGCCATGAAAGCTCCCCGCCGTTACCGCCGCCCGCTGTTCCTTCTTCCCGCCCTCGCCGCGATCTTGTCCGGCCCGGGCGCGCAAGCCGCCTATGCGATCTACGAAGGCTCGGGCATTTATACTCCCGGTTTCCGCGGGCAGTCCGCAACGACGCATTTCGGATGGTCATATGGCACTTGGGACGGCAACCCGCCGCCGGAAGTCGGCCAGCCCGACCCCAGCCCGGACATCCTGAACGGCACTCCCTCCATCAATCCCGAGGCGCTGGCCGGGACTTCTTTCATCACCCAGACCGGTACCGCCGATATCGTTTCGGGGAGCAACAACATCTACTCCAGCGTTGCCGGGATCAACAGCCAGGGGCTGCAGCTTCATATTCCCACCGATGGCACCGTCGGCCCTGCGGGCTTCACGACCATCATCATCCAGGGCCTGTCGATGTCCGGCGCGATGTTCGGTTTCAGCGGGCCGCTGGACGGCTTCGGTTTCGGGACGATCAACGGGGTGGAGGCCGAGTACGTGATCACGGTCAACGATGCCGGGCTAGGCCAATGGTGGGCGAAGTGGGAACTGGAGGGGAACCAGTCCAGCTACACCGTGGACATCGTGGGAGCGGAAGGGGTTCCCGGCGGATCGATCCTTTCGGTCACCGACTTGCAGGTGGATACGCTTTATTCGACCACGGGCTATGCGCCCGATGCGGCGATCGTGCCGGAGCCGTCGGCGCTGCTGCTTTCCTTCGCCGGGGCGGCCATGCTCTTGCGCCGCCGGCGTTAGGTTTGCCAAGGCAATCGACGCCCCGCGAGCGGCCCGGTGGGCCCGGCGGGGCGTCTTTTCCGTCTCTCCGGCAGAGTTGCTGATCGCTTCCAGGGCAGCGGATCAGCCGCGGAGGCCGGGGTGAATGCAGAGGCCCGGGGAGGACAGCCGGGGGCAGGGATATTGTTAGGTATCTGCCAAGAAATCCGCTGCGGGGCCGACTTGCTAGAACCGAACTCCCGATGTCTAAGCCCCGAAGCCTCTTCATTGTCGCCTGTCTTGCCCTTTCCGCCCTGCTCCTGGCTGGAGAAGCCTATTCCCAGGAGCGAATCACCTCGGTCCGGAAGGTCGGGAACGACGTCGAGATCAAGTTTATCGGAGCGGCAGGGACATCTTACCGCATCGAACGGTCGCCGACGCTGGCGGGGTGGGCCGATCCGGGGCCGAGCATCGCGGGTACCGGCGTGGAGCAGACGTCGCTTGTCACGGGAGCGGGCGGGTCGGGTCGGCAGTTCTTCCGGCTGGTGCCGGTGGTGGTGGCGATTCCCGGATACGTCTACATTCCATCCGGGAGCTTCCTGATGGGAGACCAGAGCATTTCCCTGGAGGGCTCGACCGACGAGCGTCCGGTGATCCAGGTGCCGCTGGGAGGATTCCATCTCCAGACGACCGAGGTGACGAAGGCGGAGTGGGACGCGACGATGACTTACGCCCTCGCGAATGAATACACCTTCACGACCAACGCCGGGTTGGGCAAGGCCGGGAATCATCCGGTGCACAGCTTGAACTGGTTCGACGCGCTGAAATGGTGCAACGCGAAGAGCCAGCAAGATGATCTTGAGCCATGCTACTACGTCGCTAGCAGCGGACTGCTCTACAAGACCGGGTCGCCGTCGAAAGTCATCTGGGACTTCACGAAGAACGGCTACCGGCTGCCGGCGGAAGCGGAGTGGGAGAAGGCGGCGCGGGGCGGTCTGACGGGGGCTCGATTCGCGGGCGGAGCGACGATTTCGCATGCGCTGGCGAATTACAAGGGGACGACCACCTATGCCTACGACACGAGCGGGATCAATGGATTCCATCCGACATATTCGGTTCCCGCGGTCCTGCCCTATACCGCGCCGGTGGGAAGCTTTCCGGCGAACGGCTACGGTCTGCGCGACATGACCGGGAATGTGAGGGAATACTGCTGGGACTCCTACATCACGGACGACTACTCCGAGGGCTATCTTATTCGCGCGGATAGCTCCTCGTCGCTCTTCCGGCGGGTGACGCGTGGCGGCGACTGGAGCGGCGACGCATTCGCGAACCGGTGCTCGCATCGCGGCTTGGAGTTTCCGGATACAGGCAAGAAGAATTACGTGGGGATCCGGCTGGCGAGAGGGCGGTTGAATTGAAGTTCAGCGCGCGTGCCATGCCTTTAGAAGCTCGGCTTCCCGCTCGGCGGAGATACCGGCGCGGAGCTTGGCTTGGCGTTCGCGGGGGAGTTTTTCAAACCAAGCGAGCGTGTCCGTGGTCGTGGTGGCGAGGGGGCGGAAGCTGAGGGTGGCTTGGAGGGCTTTGGCGATGCTGGTGCGGCCGAAGCCAGCGGAATCGCCCTGGCCGGGAAGCCAGACAGGGAGATCAGCCCATGGGGAGATGCCTTCCTTTTCAAGAAAGTCGGTGGTGACGTGGGTGAGCTTGGCCTTGGATCCGGTTGCCTTGCGGATGCCTTCGACCATGGCACCCATGGTGAGTTCGTCCGCGGGGCCGCAGGCGTTGAAGATGCCGAGGTTCTTTTGCTCGGCCATGCGGATGGTCCACTCGGCGAGATCGCGGGCATCGATGATCTGCACCGGATCGTCGGCGGGCGGTACGAGAACCTCGCCGCCGCGCGCGACACGGACCGGCCAGTAGGTGAAGCGGTCGGTCTCGTCGCCGGGGCCGACGATGAGCCCGGGACGGATCACGGTGGTGATGCCGGGGAACTGCTTCTCGGCCTCACGCTCGCAAGCCGCCTTGAGCGGGCCGTAGAGATTGAAGTTCGCGCGCAGCGTGGCGTTGGTTTCGGCCATCGCGTCCTCGCCTTCGTAGGGGAGGATCGGCGTGATCTCGTCACGACCGGGCTTAGAGCTGTCCGCGTAAACGGAAACGGTGGAGATGAAAAGGTAGTGCTTCACCTTTCCCGCGAGGACCTTGCCCGCATCGCGGACCCAGAAGGGGACGGAAGTGGGGTTGTCGATGCAGACGTCCCACTCGCGGCCTGCGAGGGACTTGAGGTCGCCCTTGTCGCGGTCCCCGGTGAGTTCCTCGACCTCGGCGGGCCAATCCCGGGGGCGGCGGCCGCGGTTGAAGAGGGTGAGCTTGTGGCCGCGGGAGAGGGCGTAGCGGACCTGGTGGGGGCCGGTGAAGCCGGTGCCGCCGAGGATGAGGATGCGCAGGGGGCGTGGCGGCGGCGCGGGCTCACCGACGGCGGTAAGAGAGAGGGTCGCGGCGGTGGCCAGTTTGAGGGTTTGGCGGCGGGTCATGAGCGGAGGCGGTCGGTACCACACTCCAATAGACACCGGATGGCCGACGTGATGCAAGCGGCCACCGCGAGAAGATCAACGGAAGAAGGATGAAGCGATTCGTGCCGGATGACGGGGCGCGAGGCCGCGACACACGGGGCTAGGGGAAGGCCAGCAGCTTCGATCCGAGGGCAGGTTCCGGAACCATGGAACGGTGGAGCGCGTAGTCCTTGATGTCGGCTCCTTTCGGGAACTTCCGGGCAAAAATGGCTCCCGAATGCAGGAGCCCCTCCAATCTATCCCGGGGAATTTCCTCCCAAGAATTCGGGCTTCCGGCGTCCTTTTCCCACCAAGTCCAAGTGGAGTCCTTGTTGAGCACCTCCCCGTCCAAGGGATATCCCTGCATGGCCATCACGGTGGCAAAATAGCCTTCGTCGGGCACGTGCATCTTTTCGAACAGCGGGGTGTAGTCCTGCCCTGCGGCGAAAACCGCGGAGGTCCGGTCGAGCAACCACCATTGGGAAGTAAAGCGCCAGCAACCGGCGGGCACCTCTGGTACCGCCTCGATCCGGGCGGCCATCCGGGAACTCGCCTCGCTGAGGGTCTTAAAGCCGAATTGCGGGCGGGGATCCACTCGCAGCCGGCGGATGATTTCCGGCAGCGGCTTGATCGGGACACAGCTTTCCGAGAGGAGGGCGAAATGGGTCAGGCCGGGATCCTCCAATGCAGCCAGCAACATTTCCCGTGCGGCCCGCACCAGGGAGATGTCGCCCCATTGGGTCGGAATTAACTTCCGGACAGCCGTGCCCTCCAGAAAGCCGCCGATCAACTCCTTCGGATGCTTGGGATGGGAGAAGACTTCGACCCTGTCGGGCATCTCCGCCACGAATTCCCGCCAGATCTCCGGGTTGTTCACGTCCCCTCTGGTCAGGAATAGCAGCCCGAGCCGGGGTTCCCGGGCCGAGGCGGCACCCCGGACGGATCCGCGGCCTTTTTTTGCAGCGTGAGCCTTTTCTTCCCCGGTGTCTCTTGGTGGATCGGTAATTTCAGGGAGCAGGGTAGATACCGATTCCCCCCAGTTCTTCTGTTTC
>CBFGPU010000064.1:0-8541 GCA_965650715.1 uncultured Haloferula sp.
CCACCCCCGCCGCTTTCCACAACGGAAAAGCTCCCCTCCCCTGTCTTCATCTCCTTTGGCAAGGGAATGATCGTCGGCTCCGCGGCGGCAAGGGAGGAAACGAGGGCGGTGGCGAGCAAGGCTTTTCGCATGGGTCGCACTTCAACGAATCCCGCCGCGGGGAACAATCGGGAAAATGCGAAGCGGAGGAGCGGATATGAGGCTTGGGGAAGGGGCGGGGAATAGGGAGTAGTGAGGAAGGGTAGGCGCGTTCGTGAGAACGCGGGGGTGATCTCGCGTGATTCTTCGCCGCCCGTCCTTCCGCGGTGTCACCACCGCGCCTACGGATGGGGGAAGGGAGCGGTTAGGGTGGGTTCGGCCAGGCTGGCGCTTGGCGCTCCCGATGGGGACCCTCCCGGTAGGGGCGCTCCCGGCTCCTTACTTGTCCGTCGGCTTCGGCGGCTTCGGCCGCTTCACGGCAGACTTCTCGATGAAATCGATCACCATGTCCGCCACCGGCTTGCCGGAGGACTTCTCGATGCCTTCGAGACCGGGGGAGGAATTCACTTCCATGACCACGGGGCCGTGATTGGAGCGGAGGAGGTCCACGCCGGCGAAATTCAAACCCATGATCTTCGCCGCACGGATGGCGACCGAGCGCTCTTCGGGGGTGATCTTGACCTTTTCGGCAGTGCCGCCGCGATGGAGATTCGAGCGGAACTCGCCCTCCGCTGCCTGACGCTTCATCGAGGCCACCACCTTGCCGTCCACGACGATGCAGCGGATGTCCGCGCCCTTCGCCTCCTTGATGAACTCCTGCACGAGGATGTCCGCACGCAGGCCCTTGAAGGCCTCGATCACGGATTCGGCGGCCTTGGCGGTTTCCGCGAGCACCACACCGACGCCCTGGGTGCCTTCGAGCAACTTGATCACCAGCGGAGCGCCCCCGCACATCTTGATCAACTCCCGCGTGGCATCGGTGGAGTGGGCGAAGCCGGTGATCGGCAGGCCCACGCCCTTGCGCGCCAGGAGCTGCATGCTGCGCAGCTTGTCGCGGGAGCGGGCGATCGCCACCGAATCGTTTACGGTGAAGACGCCCATCATCTCGAACTGCCTGACCACGGCATTGCCGTAGAAAGTGTGGCTGGCACCGATGCGCGGAATCACGGCATCCGCCGTGAGCTCCTCGCCCTCGATGAACATCTTGGGGTTGTGCGCGGTGATGTTCATGTAGCAGCGCAGGTAATCCACCACCCGGACCTCGTGCCCCCGGGCTTCGGCAGCTTTGACCAAGGCATCGGTGCTGTAGAGATTCGCGTTGCGCGAAAGGACGAGAATTTTCATGGGCGGTGGCAGCCGGGGAAGTGCGCTTCGAGATCGCGCAGCGCTCCCTTCAGGTGATTCCCCTGCGGGTCAATGAGAAAATATCCAGAGAGTGCCTGGCGGCCCAAAAGAAGCGGGCTGCGCATGTCCTTGCGGTTCGCCAGGGTCAGGCGGATGCGCCAGATAAATCCGCCGGCAAGCATGGCTTCCGTCTCGATCACGTAGCGCCGGCGCGAAACACCGGTGGAGCTTTTCACGCGGGTGGATTTCGTGACCGGGGCCTCGCAGGTCACGCGGCGGCCGTAGTGATCCCGGGTGACGAAATAGACAGATGCGCCGTCGGGGGTCACCTGGATCTCCTCCGCGTGCAGGCTGGACGTGCGGGCACCGGTATCGGTCTTGGCATTGAGAGGGCCGACGCCGAACTCCGGCAGGGCGATCCACTCGCGCCGGCCGAGCACCAGCCGCGGCATGCCGACCTGCTTCCACGGCAGGCCGATCTCCCGGGCGACTTGGCCGGAAGGGGCATCCACCTGCTGCGGTGTGGCCTTGTAGCTGCGGGGCTTGCGTTTCATTTCGTGCCGCGGCCTCTATGCCCATTCCCGCAACGGATCGCGAGCACGCGTTTCATCAGCAGCGTTTCGAGAAATTCGTGCGGCGAGGATGAACTTTACTCACATCAACGGTCGCGGTTGAAACGCTTCTGCGCCATTTGCTTAATGGCTTGGTCCATCTCATCTACCGTCTGTGGCACGGTCCTCTTGCCCTTGCGGGAGAGGCTTGCCGCCACACTTGCGAAGGTAATTCGGGAAGGAATTTCATCCATAGGAACCGGCCGCTCCTTCAAGATCGCAAGCCGGTCGGCGTGCACAGTCACACGCCGGAAAACAAACGCGTCTTCATCGGAATCGAAACTGACCTCAAAAGCGTCGCCCGGTGAGATCTCGGCAAGGGAAGCCGGAATGGTCAAACGGCGTTTGGCATCCAGTTTCACGATCATGGCGGAACTATCCCTGCCCGGTCCGATCAAGTCAAACTTCCCCCAGCAGACTCGCGGCCATCGCACGCGCGGAATCCCCTCCCCCGCCGAGCATGCGGACGAGTTCGGAGATGCGGCCTTCGCCGTTTACCGGGAACATCCGCGAACGGGTCCGGCCGCCGGCAACTTCCTTTTCGACCACGTAGTGCCGCGCCGCCAGCGCCGCTACCTGCGGGAAGTGCGTGATCGCCACGACCTGGTGCCGCGCACCGAGCGTCGCCATCTTCTTGCCCACGGCGCGTGCGATCTCGCCGCCGACGTTGGCGTCGATCTCGTCGAAGACCATCAGCGGCGTGGCGTCTTGGTCGGCCAAGGCGCTCTTCACGGCGAGCATCACGCGGCTGATCTCGCCGCTGGAAGCGATCTGGCGGAGCGGCTGGAGCGGCTCGCCGGGGTTCGGGCCGAAGAGGAAGTCGATGCCTTCCAGCCCGGAAGCGGCCGGTTCCTTGTTAGAGGTCACCTTGAGTTCGAAGGAGGACTGCTTGAAGCCGAGGTCCTTCAACTGCGCGGCAATTTCCTTCGCCAATTTCGGGGCGGCTTTCTTGCGCTTGGCTGAGAGCGCGAGCCCGGCCTTGTCGGTGGCTTCGCGTAGTTGTGCCGCTTCGGCCGCGAGCTGTTCCAGACGCTCGCCCCGGTTCTCCACGGCATCGAGGCGGGCCGCGGCCCGGTCGCGGTGGGCGAGGACCGCCACGAGGTCGCCGCCATACTTCCGCTTGAGCGTTTCGAAAAGATTCACCCGGTCTTCCAGACGCGCGGCTTCCGCCGGATCGATGTCGAGATCCTCGGCGTAATCGGCCAGCGAACGCTCCAGTTCCTGCAGTTCCATCACCGCGCCTTCCAATCCCTGGGTGCGTTCGCGAATGCTGGGATCGAGCTTCTCCAGATCGCGGACCAGGCGTTGGACCTCCAGCAGGCGCTTGAGCACGCCCGCTTCATCCTCGCCCAGCGCGGCGGCGGCGGCACTGGAAAGCTCCACCAGACGGCTCGCATTGCTCGCGCGGCGGTAGCGGTCGGCGATCTCGTCTTCTTCCTCCGGCTTCAGTTGCGCGGCATCGATTTCCGTCACCTGATGGCGCAGCAGTTCGAGTTCCTGCGTACCCGCGGTCTCGGCCTGGCGCAGATCTTCCAATTCCGCCTCCTTGTCCCGCCATGCCCGCCACGCGGCGCGGTAGGCATCCAGCGAGCCGTCGCTGCCCGCATAGGCATCCAACATCGAAAGCTGGCGCTCGGTCGAAAGCAGCGACTGGTGGTCGTGCGGGCCGTGGAGGTCCACGAGGTGCTCGCCGAGCCGCTTCAACAGTCCGAGCGTGACGGGCGAATCGTTCACGAACTGCCGGTTCGCGCTCTGCCCGATCACGCGACGCACGATCAGCGAGCCATCCTCGCAGGGATCCAGCCCGCCCTCCGCCAGCGCGGCATCGATCTCTGCGGAATCGGCGAGTTCGAACACGGCCTCCACCGTGCAGGTTTCCTCGCCGGTTCGGATCAATGACTTGTCGGCGCGTTCGCCGAGCACGAGTTTCAGGGCTCCGACGATGACGGACTTCCCCGCTCCGGTTTCCCCGGTCACGCCCACGAGGCCGGGACCAAGTTCCCAAACGAGTTCATCGACGAGCGCGAGATTGCGGATTTTGAGCAGGGTCAGCATTGGCTTTGCCGCGGCGCGGGCATGATGCAAGAGCCGAGGGACGAGTCAATCGCGGGCGGTCCGGCCACCCGCCGGGTTCCGGGTGATTCCCGCGCGCACGGTCGGGTGGGTGCCGCGGGGTATCTTGCAACCCTGATGGCTATCCGAGGCTTGATCGCCCTCCATTTTTGCCGACTATCTGCGAAGCTCAGCCTCGTCACACATTCCCCCGAACCCAAAAGACGCCCATGAAACCATCGCGTACATTATCTATCGCCGCCGCCCTGCTTGCAGCCGCCGCCGGCACCGTTGCAATCGCCGCAGACAAGCAACCACGCAAAGAGCGGGTGCTTCGCATCGAATCGAAAGGTCAGGTGATCGCCGAGGTACGCTTGCTTGCCCCATGCCGGTTTCTCTGCGACGCCCAGAAGTCCACACTCAACGTGAAGGATGATATTGCGACATATCGCTCCACCGGCAATGCGTTGGAGGGGACATTGTTGTTTCAGGAAGGACAGGTGGTTGTGGACATCGAGGGCAATGTCGAGCTTGTCGGAAGCGTGGAGGATTTGGGTTTGACGGCCAAATGATGCCTGATCAGTCGCCGCAATCGACCGTCCCCGCCGTTCCGTTTCATTTGCCGTTGCCCCCGCCCGGGCAGGTGCCAATCTTCCCCGGGAGAATTCATGGCGGCGGATTTTGAACTGACCTTTCTCGGCACCGGGACCTCGGTGGGCGTGCCCGTGATCGGTTGCCCCTGCCGGGTTTGCCACTCGCAGGATCCTCGGGACAAGCGGACCCGCTCCTCCGTCCACGTCCGCTGCGGGGACATCTCGGTGCTGGTCGATTCCGGCCCGGACCTGCGCGCCCAGGCGCTCCGGGAAGGGCTGACGAAGGTCGATGCCGTGATTTACACCCACGCGCACGTCGATCACGTGGTCGGCTTCGACGAACTGCGCGCCTTCTGCTGGCACCGCGAATCCCCCCTGCCCCTGCACGCCACCCCGGACACGATGGAGGTGCTGAGGCGGATGTTCGGCTGGGCATTTTCGACCGAGAACGTCTTCCGCGGCTACATCAAGCCCGACCCGCAGATCATCGAAGGGGCCTTCACGGTCGGCGACCTCCGCATCGTCCCCCTGCCGGTACAACACGCGAATGCGGATACCGTCGGCTTCCTTTTCGAGCCGCCCCGCGGTCCCCGTGTGGCGTATATCCCGGACGTGAAGCACGTTCCACCGGGGACCATGCGCGTATTGGAAGGGGCGAACATCCTGATCATCGATGCCCTCCGCGAGCAACCGCACCCGACCCATCTCTCGACCGAGGAGGCGCTCGCGGTCATCGCGGAATGCGGTGTCCCGCAAGCCTGGCTGACCCATCTCAGCCACGAGAATCCCCATGCCGAGCTGGAAGCGATCCTGCCCTCCGGCGTGCAGGTCGCTTACGACGGCTTGAAAATCCGCGCGTGAGGCCGGATCGCAAGCCACGGCTTGCGCGACGGCCCGTGGCGGGCATGCTGGAAGCGTGATTCGTCCGTTCGGTTTCCTGTTATGTCTCGCGCCGCTGCTGCAGGCCGCTCCTGCAGTGCCGAATCCGGCATCCGTCGCCGTCCTCTACAATTCCTCCTCCCCGGAATCGAAGGCGATCGCCATCTACTACGCCGGGGCCCGGAAGATTCCCGAGGAGAACCTCGTCGGCCTGCCGATGCCGGAGAAAGAGGAAATCTCCCGCGAGGAGTTCAAATCCAAGATCCTCGATCCCCTGAAGGCGGAGTACGACAAGCGCGGCTGGTGGCAACGCCAGAAGGACAACGCGGGCAACCTCGTGCCAACCGGCACGAAAATCCGCATCCTGGCCTGCATCTTCGGCGTGCCGAACCGTGTCGCGGCGCTGCCGGGGGATCCGAAGATGACACCCGGCGGCCCACCCCCGATCCAGACCTCGGAAGCCGCGGTCGATTCGGAACTCGCCTTGCTCGGCGTCGAGGGCCTGCCCATCGCCGGATCGCTGAAAAATCCCTACTTCAAGGCGGATGCCAATGCGGCCGAGAGCAACCTGCCGATGACCCTCGTCGGCCGCATCGACGGTCCCTCGCGCGCGATCTGCGAGCGCATGATCCGCGACGCGATCGATACCGAGAGGACCGGCCTCTGGGGCATGGCGGTCATCGATATCGCGAAGAAATACGGCAGCATGGAAGCGGGCGACCCGTGGCTGGAAGCCATCGCCCGCAGCCATCGCGAGGCGGGCATCCCGACACTGGTGGACCGCTTTCCGGATACCCTGCCGACGAACTATCCGCTGCGCGACGTGGCGGTCTATTACGGCTGGTACGACTGGCACGTGAACGGTCCCTTCGTGAACCCGTCCTTCCGCTTCAAGAAGGGCGCGGTGGCGGTGCACCTCCATTCCTTCAGTGCGGCGCAACTGCGCGATCCCGCCAAGAACTGGTGCGCGCCGCTGCTCGCCCGCGGAGCCGCCGCCACGCTCGGCAATGTTTACGAGCCTTATCTCGAAATGACCCACAATTTCGAGGTCTTCCAAGCCCGCCTGATGGCTGGCTACACGCTGGTCGAGGCGGCCTACATGGCGGTGCCGGTCCTCTCGTGGCAGAATGTCGTGCTGGGCGATCCGCTCTACCGGCCCTTCCTCCACATCGACGGCACCGGCGAGAAGTCGGACGCCGACCGCGAATACCGCGCGATCCGCATCGCCAGCATGCGGTGGAAGGACGACCCGAGACAGCTCCAGGCGATGATCCAGGAAGGTGCCGACCGGCTCAAGAGCGGCGTGATGATGGAAAGCCTCGGCCTGCTGAAAACCGAGCAGCGCATGACCGCCGAGGCCGCCATGGATTTCCAGCGTGCGAAGCTCTACTACACCGGCCAGCCGGACCGCCTGCGCATGGACATGCACGTCGCCGCAATCGACCGTGCCGGCGGCCGGAATGCCTCGGCGATCAAGATCCTTCGCGGGGCCCGCACGATCTATCTCAATCTCCCGGAGGCGGTAGCCGCCCAAGCCTGGCTGAACATCATCGATCCGCCTTCGCCGCCGCCCGCCAAACCGAAGAAGTGATGGATTACCATGGCCTGTTAGAGAGCGTGCACGGCATGCCCTCCCTCGCGGAGCCCGCCCGCGTTCCCCTTCCTCCCGAGCTCGAGTTGCAGGCGCTGTGGTTCGCCGGAGCCTTCGGCCGGGACTTCCGCGACGCGGCGGGAAATACGGTGCGCATCGTACAATTCGGCGAGTGGAACCGCTCGGCCGGACCGGATTTCCTGCAGGCCGCCGTCGAGATCTCCGGCGAGCGGCGCGAAGGGGCGATCGAACTCGACCTCCGGGCCGCCGATTGGGAAGCCCATGGCCACGGTTCCGACCCCGCCTTCGAAGCCACCGTGCTGCACGTGGTCTTCCATGCAGGCGGGGCGGAGAGCTTCACCCGCACCCGCGAGCACCGGCAGGTTCCGCGCGTCACGATTCCCGCCGGTCTCCTTGAAGAAGCGCTGATGCGGCCGCACCGCGAAACGGCCATTGCCCGTCCCGGCCGCTGTGTCCATCCGCTCGCCGCCATGCCGCCGGTGGCGGTGTCCGCATTGATCACCGAGGCAGCCACCCACCGGGCCCGCTTGAAGGCCGCGCGCCTCCTGCGCACCACGGATGTCCATGGGCCCGATGCCGCCCTCTACCACGCCGTTGCCGAAACGCTGGGCTACCGCGCGAACGCGCTGCCGATGCGCCTGCTCGCGCAGCGGATGCCGCTTTCCGCCGTGCGCGAGTCGGGAGCCGATGCGGAAGCAATGCTCTTCGGTGCCGCCGGCTTCCTTGCGCCGGACCTGCATGAGAAGGCCCCCGCCGATACCCGCGAGCATCTCCGTTCGCTCTGGGATACCTGGTGGAAAGCGCGGGGGCGCTGGGAATCCACCCACACGATCCCGTGGAAGACCGTCGGCCAGCGTCCCGCGAATCATCCGCACCGCCGAGTCGCCGCCCTCGCCGCGCTGGCGAAGGACTGGCCAAGGTTCCGCAAGCTGGCCTACTCGCGCCCTCTGGATGTGAAGGGTCTCACCGCGTATCTCGCGAAGCTTGAAGACCCCTTTTGGACGCACCGCCACACGCTTTCCTCCACGGTGTCATCGCGGCCGGTCGCGCTCTTCGGGAGCGAGAAACTCACCGAGTTGCTGGCGAACCACCTCTTCCCCCTCGCCCTCCACGAAGGCCAGCCTTTCGCCGACTACCTCAAGCTTCCCGCGGGTGCCCGCAACGAGAAGGTGAAGCGCTGCGCGATCCGCCTGTTCGGCAGCGAGGAGACGGCCGCACCGTGGCTCAAGAAGGCCGCCCATCACCAGGCGCTTCTGCAGATCTACGCCGACTTCTGTTTGGAGGACGCCAGCGATTGCGCGGAGTGTCCCTTCCCGGAACAACTGAAGCAGTGGGGGGAGAAAAATTACTAATTTTTAAGCACTAATTTTCAAACCGAAGTGTGATGAAGAAACGGGTCTGGCGACCGATCAACCTCCCCGCCCCATGCCTGCCTTGGTTTAATCATTAGTGCTTAGAATTCGTGCTTTCC
>CBFGPU010000065.1:0-8489 GCA_965650715.1 uncultured Haloferula sp.
TGATTATCTAGTTCCGTCCCGAAATCGCCTTGCGCGGCGGGACGCTTGCCACGCCCGCCACGTACCGTTTCGCGGATACGATCGGGATGCTGTTGCTGGCCCTCGGCTGGGTCGGCATTTTCGCCTACTGCATCCGTTACAAGGCCGACCGCTTCGTCGCCCTCAAGACCCAGCTCAAGGATCTGCTCAAGGCCACCAGCCTTGCTTCCTTCTGGCTGGCCGTGGTGTGCGGCGTCTTCAAGGTCCGCAGCATCACCACGGAGAACGTCTTCATATTCTTCGCGGTGGTGAGCGTGGCCGGGGTGGTCAGCCGCCTGGCCCTCCGCATGATGTTGATGAGCGCCCGGCGCTCGGGCTACAACTACCGCTTCCTCCTCGTGATCGGAGCGAACGCCCGCGCGAACGAGGTGGTCTCCCGCATCGATGCCCGGCAGGAGCTCGGCTACAAGATCGTCGGCTTCGTCGCTGAAAACGAAGCGGCCCGCGACAGCTGGGCGGAGACTCCCGGCAACCGGGGCGAAGTGCTGGGCCTGCTTTCGGACCTCCAGTCCGTGCTCAAGCGCGAGCGCGTGGACGAGATGATCGTCTGCCTGCCGGTCGATTCCCGCTTCAGCGACATCGTGAAGGTGGTCCAGCACGCCCGCGACCTCGGCGTGGTTGTCCGCTTGATGCCCGACCTCGAGGACGGATCGCTGTTCAAGAGCCTGCACTTGGAAGAGTTCGAGGGCGAGCACGTCGTCACCCTCTTCCGCGAGCAGATGCTGCTGCAGCTTCTCGCGAAGCGAGCGGTCGATACGGTGGTGTCGCTTACCGCCCTGATCGTCCTCGCGCCGCTGATGATCACGGTGGCGATCCTGATCAAGGTCACCAGCCCCGGTCCGGTGTTCTTCGCCCAGGATCGGGTCGGGATGAACCAGCGCCGCTTCCGGATCTACAAGTTCCGCTCCATGGTCGTGGATGCGGAGGCGAAGAAGAAGGATCTCGCCCACCTCAACGAGATTCCCGACGGCCCGGCCTTCAAGATGAAGAACGATCCGCGGATCACCAAGATCGGCCGCTTCATCCGCAAGACCAGCATCGACGAGCTGCCGCAGCTCTTCAACGTGCTGCACGGCGAGATGAGCCTGGTCGGCCCGCGCCCGCCGCTGCCGGAGGAAGTGAAGAAGTACGAGTGGCTGTTCCGCAAGCGCCTCTCGGTGAAGCCCGGCATCACCTGTGTCTGGCAAATCAGCGGCCGGAGCAACATCACCTTCGAGCGCTGGATGGAGATGGACAACGAGTACATCGAGAACTGGTCGATCTGGCTCGATATCAAGATCCTCTTCAAAACGATTCCCGCCGTGCTTCTCGGCCGCGGTGCCGCCTGATCCTCCCTCACGGTCATGTCCCGCACGAAACCGAAAGTCCTCGCGATCGCCTCGGGTGGCGGCCACTGGGTGCAGCTCCTGCGCCTGCGGCCCGCCTTCGAGGGCTGCGACGTCGTCTTCGCCACGGCGAAGGAAGGCTACCGCTCCGATGTGGGCGGCGCGGAGTTCCGCGTGATCACGGATGCCAACCGCTCGAACAAGATCGGCCTGCTGAAGTCCGCCTGGAGCATCTTCAAGCTGATCCGCACCGAGCGTCCGGACGTGATCGTTTCCACCGGCGCCGCCCCCGGCTTCTTCGCGCTGAAGATGGGGAAGCTCGTCGGCATCCGCACGATCTGGGTGGATAGCATCGCCAACGCGGAAGAACTCTCGATGTCGGGGGCCAAGGCCGGCTCCTGTGCCGATCTCTGGCTCACCCAGTGGCCGCACCTCGCCCGCGAAGGCGGTCCCACCTATTTCGGCAACGTACTATGATTCTCGTAACCGTAGGAACCGACATGCCCTTCGACCGGATGATGAAGGTCGTGGACCAGTGGGCCGCCGAAAGCGGGCGGAAGGACGTTTTCGCCCAGATCGGCGAGGGCGGCTGGGAGCCGCGTCACATCCCGTTCGTGAATTTCTTCGATCCGGCCGAGTTCAAGCAGCGCTTCGCGGAGGCGCGGCTGATCATCGGCCACGCGGGCATGGGTACCATCCTCTCCGCGCTGCTGCACGGGAAGCCGATCCTGGTGATGCCGAAGCTGGCGCGCCTGGGCGAGCACCGGAACGAACACCAGACCGCTACCGCGAAGCGGATGATGGCGCTGGGCAACGTGAACGTCGCCTTCGACGAGGAGGAGATGCGTGCCAAGCTCGCGGCGGTCGATAACTTGCAAGCGCGCGGGCCGATCGCCCCTTATGCTTCCGGGCCGCTGGTCGAAGGGATCCGGAATTTCATCTTCAACGGAAAGGGGACGCCGCCGTGAAGTCCCCGCTTGCCAAAGCCCTCTCCGCGGCCTGCTCGGTGCTGGACCCGCGGAACTACCTGCACGCCCTGCGCTTGATCCACTACTACGGGTACAGTCATGTCGCGCCCCGGCGGAAGTTGCGGGCGGGGAAGGGCACGGGGATTTCACCGAACGTCTCCTTCCGCAATGGCGAGCGGATCGAGATGGGTCATGATTGCCACATCGGCGAGCGTTGCCATCTCTGGGCCGGGGATTCCACCGGCCGCATCATCCTCGGCAACTACGTCTCGCTCGCGCCGGACGTCTTCATCACCGCCTCCGACTACAAGTTCGAGGCCGGCAAGCCCTTCCGGCAGCAGCCGAAGAACGAACGCGACATCCGCATCGGCAATGACGTGTGGCTCGGTGCCCAGGTCGTCGTCACCGCCGGCGTGACCATCGGCGACGGCTGCATCGTAGGAGCCGGTGCCGTCGTCACCAAAGATCTCCCCCCCGGCTCGATCGCCGCGGGAGTCCCTGCCCGGGTTATCGGCAAACGTGAACCTGCTCTAGCTTGAATCACCCCCCCATGAAAGCTGACGTAGCTATTGTCATCGTGTCCTACAATTCGGAGGACCACATCGGAGCCTGCCTCGATAGCGTTTTCGCGCAGAGGAAGGCGGTCAACCAACAGGTCATCGTGGTCGATAACGACTCCCGCGACGGCACCGCCGAGTTCATCCGCAAGAACTATCCCGCCGTCGAACTGGTCCTGCCGGGGGAGAACCTCGGCTTCGCGAAGGGCGTGAACCTCGGCGTGAAGCATGCCGATGCCGAGTTCGTCCTGCTGCTGAATCCGGACACCGAGATCCTGGAGAATGCCGTGGACACGATCGTCGAGTTCGCGCGGAAGAATCCCGGTCACGGCCTCTATGGCGGCCGCACCTTGCGTCCGGACGGCAGCCTCGAGCCATCTTCGTGCTGGGGCCTGCCCAGCTTGTGGAGCATGACCCTCTTCGCCTTCGGCCTCACCACCCTCGCCCCGCGCAACCGCTTCCTCGATCCCGAATCGCTGGGCAACTGGCAGCGCGACACGGTCCGCGAGGTTGGCGTGATCACCGGCTGCTTCCTCCTCAGCCCGCTCGAAGTCTGGAACAAGCTGGGCGGCCTCGACGAACGCTACTTCATGTATGGCGAGGACGCGGATCTGGCGATGCGCGCCCACCAGGCCGGCTACCGGCCCGTCATCTGCCCGGATGCCAAGCTCGTCCACGAGGTCGGCGGCTGCTCGGACACCCCGGTTCACAAGACGATGCTGCTTTACCGCGGGAAGGCGAGCCTGGTGCGCTTCCACTGGTCGGGACTCTCCCGTTCGCTCGGCCTGTTCTTCCTGGCCACCGGCACCGGCCTGCGGGCCGCGATCAGCAAGATCCGCTCCAGCCCGGGCCGCAATGACAGCGCCGGACGCTGGCAGACGCTCTGGCGCGAACGCGAGGACTGGCTCCAGGGCTACGGCACCGGCAATGCCGCCTGATGCCGGGTCCCCGGTCCAAGGCTTACACTCCCTTCCGATCACACCCATGATCAGCGTCGTTATTCCCAGCTACAACCGCCGCGACTGCGTCGTGGCCCTCCTCCGCGATGTCTTCGCCCAGCAGGCCGTGGACTTTGAAGTCATCGTCGTGGACGACTGTTCGCCGGACGACAGCGTGGAGACTTTCCGCCGCGAGTTCCCGCAGGCGAAGATCTTCGTGAACGAAAAGAACGGCGGTCCGGCCGTGACCCGCAACCGCGGCATCCGCGAGGCCAAGGGCGATATTGTGGTCGGCTTCGACAGCGATGTGACCATCCCCGATGTCCGCCTGCTGCTGAAGGTCGCGAACCGTTTCAACGAGCATCCGCAGGTGGACGGCCTCGCATTCCGCCTGCTCAAGCCGGACGGCAAGTCGGAGGACACCCCCCGCTGGTGGCATCCGGTCCCGATCGCCAGCTTTGCCGACAAGCAGTTCTACACCTCCTATTTCAGCGGCACGGCTTATGCCTTCCGGCGGGATGCCCTGGTGAAAGCCGGCATGTATCCGGAGATCCTCTACATGCACTACGAGGAGGTGGAGCTCGCCTACCGGATCCTCGACGGGGGAGGGGAGATCCTGCATTGCCCGGATTTGGTCGCCCTCCACCATGCCAACGAGGTCTCCCGGCGCAGCGAAGTGACCGTCTTTTACAAGCCGCGGAATCAGATTTTGCTGGCCGCCGCCTGCCTGCCGGGCTTTTCGGCCGTCCAGTATGTCGTTCCGCGGGTCATTTACCAATTCGCCAAGGCCTGTCGCGGCGGCCATGTGAAGGATTTCTTCCGCGCGATGCGTTCCGCCCGGACCCTGCTCCCGACCTTGCTTCGGAGTCGTAAGCCATTGAAAAATCAAACTTTGCAACGAATCGTCCAAATGAAACACGGCCTTGTCCCGTGAGTGAATCTCTCCAACGGAATTCAACCGGGGTGGCGCGGAATTCGCTGCACCCGCAGGGCTCAAAGCCCGATTGAAGCGGGGTCGCGCGGGCTAGGGAATCTACGCTGAAGCAGTCTTTGAAGGCAGTTCCATCTTGCTAACAGATCGCCCGGATGGACTCTAGGCTTCTCAAAACTGAAAAAACTCGTATTTTTCAGATCTCTTAAAAATCGAATCGAAAAATTTTGCCGGACAGGCACCGGAAATTTGCCGGTGAACAGATGGACCGGGGTCATTTTCCTGAACCGCAGGGATGGCCGCCGGTTTTGAGATGCAGGTGGAACCTCCCGCTTCCTGTGCCTCCGGCCGAAGCCCAGAGAACCTCGGAAACCAAACCGAACCCGTTCATGAGAATCAAAGCCTGCCTATCACTACTACTCGCCCTCGTTGCGATGCCTTTCACGGCACTCGCGACTCCGGAGCGTGTCCCGTCCTTCGGTCCGAACGGCTCCCACTGGCCGGAGAAGATCCCGACCCCCTTCATGTACGACAACACGGTGGCAAACATCGTGGAAGTCCCCTGTAGCTGGACCGCGATCAAGAATGCGCTCCAGGCCGTCACCGCCAGCCAAGCCAATAGCGGCACCCTGATCCTCGTCGCGCCCGGGACACTGGCCGGTAACGGGAGTTCGAGCGGCTCGGTCCCGGTGCTGGAGAGCATCGGCTCGGCCTCGTGGGGGCAGCGCGTGACGGTTGCACCGCGCGATGGCTACGGTTCGGTCACGTGGACCGGCGGTGTACGCTTTCTCAAGGTCTTCGGTGTTTGCTTCGCCGGTTTCGAGTCCGCCGGTTCCACTCCCAGCGGGGTGAAGATGCAGGGCTGCCGGCGCTCCGCGCTCGCTTGGATCAAGTGCACGGGTCACCTCGGGGTTTACGGCACGGACGGCTTCGTGACCGAAGGAATCGAGCTGGTCGAGGTCGTCCAGCCCGACCACTACCTCGTCAACGACGACTCGGCCGACTTCTATGCGGGCGGCGGGGGCTTCACGGACTGGCGTTTCGACGGGTGCTACCATGCCCCGCGCTTCTTCATCGCCGGCAGCTATCCCAACGGCAAGCCCCACACCGACACGCTGCAGTTCGCGGCGGCGGGTGGCGGCAGCTATTCGAACATGTATTTCCGGGACACCGCGGTGTTCTCCGCGAACAACTGCTCGATCCAGACCGGCAACCTCGACGGCATGACCTTGGAGAAGTGCTATGTGGTTTCGGACGATGTTTCCCTTTCGCGCTATCCGCACCTTTCCGGCGGTGCCACGGAGGGCACCACCAATGCCTTCAACGGCTCCGGGAAGAACTTCCGTGCGATCGACAGCGTGTTCTTCGGTGGCATGGCCCTGAACAACCGCGATTCCTCCGCGCCATGGGTGTCGGTCACGAATACCACGGTGAACAAGGCCTATGGCGACCTGAACCAGCCGCAGAGCGGGCAGTGGACCGTGGTATCCGGCACCACCTTCTACCAATCCAGCATGCCGCCCTATCCGACGGACTCCTATCTGGATAACATCTGGAAGAACCCGGGTGCGACCACGAGCGTGACCCGTCCCGTGATGATCCCGCCGGGCGGCACCTACAATACCCCGCAGCAAGTCACCATGACCTGCTCGACCGCGAATTCGACCATCTACTATACCTTGGACGGCAGCACCCCGACCACTTCGTCCACCCGCTACACCGGTCCCGTTTCGGTTTCAGCGAACGTCACGATCAAGGCCTTCGCCACCGCGAGCGGCTTGGATGCCTCCGGGGTTCAGACGGCGGAATACCGCATCGTGAACCAGGTCAGTACTCCGGTGATTTCGCCGAACGGCGGCGTCTATAGCACGGCCCAACCGGTGACGATCGCCTGCCCGACCGCGGGTGCGGCGATCTATTACACGCTCGATGGCAGCACACCGACGGCGTCTTCCAGCCGGTATACCGGCAGCCTGACGATTTCCTCGTCCGCCATGCTGAAGGCGGTGGGTGTGAAGGCTGGTGCCGACAACAGCGAGGTGGCTTCCGCCACTTTCAGCATCGGTGATTCGTACGTCGGCTCGGAAGCGTGGACGAACGTGACGCTGCCGAACCAAACCAGCACCTTCACGATCAGTTGGAACTCGATTCCCGACGGCAACTTCATCGACGGCGTCACCGGTGTCGGCCCCGTTTCCGTGGACGGTTACGAGGATCTGGCCTGCATCACCCGGTTCTGGACCAGCGGCTTCATCGAGGCCCGCAATGGCAGCAGCTATCAGGCGGTCAACCAACTCGCTTATACCGCGGGCACGGTTTACCGCTTCGAGATGAACGTGGATCTTTCGACGAAGAAGTACTCGGTCACGGTCACTCCTGCCGGAGGTAGCCCGGTGGTGATCGCCTCGAACTACTCCTTCCGCACCGAACAGGCAACGGCATCGTCGATCAACCACCTGGCGCTCGTGACGCTCAAGGGGGCGTCGCACATCGTGTCCGACGTGACGCTCGGCACGACGCCGGCTCCGACGGCTCCGACCGGATTGCGGGTCACTTCGAACCCGTGATCGGGAGCGGCTCCCGGTTGTAACTCACTCCAGCGGCGGCACCTTGTGAAGGCGGGGTGCCGTCCCTTTTGTCCCTGCCCCTACGCTTTCGCGTAATCCCCCTGTTGCACGCCTTCCCGCATGCTGGAAGCGTCTTTCCCCCCTCACCCCCGCCCCGTGACCGGCTGCTTGAATTTCAAGCGGTGGCGTCCGGGAGCTCCCCCCCATGTCCTCCGCTCCTGTCCGAGTTCTCTACAGTTTCCCGCACAAGTTCGGTGCCGGGCGCATCTGCAGCACCGCGTGGCATCAGGTGGACGGCGCGTCCCGGGCGGGCGCCAAGGTGACCCTTTTCGCCGGTTCCCAGGTCAAGGCGCTCGATCCTTCGGTGAAGGTCCGCAAGACGCTTTCGGTCGGCAAATTGCGCGTGCCTTACAAGCTGATCGGTCGCGACATGGCCTGCAACTGGCATGACGCGGTGACGGCGATGTGGCTCAACGCGAACCACCGCGAGATCGATGTGGTCCATGGCTGGCCGCTTTCCTCGCTGCGTACCATCCGGGTGGCGAAGAAGCATGGCATCCCCGTGGTGCTGGAGCGGCCGAACGCGCACACCGGCTTCGCCTACGAAGAGGTGGCGAAGGAGAACAAGAGCGTGGGGATCGAGCTGCCCGGCGATCACGACCACAAGTTCGACGGCCAGCGGCTGAAGCTCGAGGAAACCGAGTATGCCGAGGCGGACTACCTGCTCTGCCCTTCCGATTTCGTCGCGCGCACGTTCCGCGACCGGGGCTTCGACGACTCGAAGCTGGTGCGTCACCAGTACGGCTTCGATGGCTCGCGCTTCGCGGTTCCCGGTTCCGAACCGGCGGCGCACGATGGCTTGGTGATGATCTACGCCGGCGTCGTCGAGCCGCGGAAGGGACTGCACCACGCGCTGAAGGCGTGGCTGGCCTCGGGAGCGCAGGAGAAAGGTACCTTCATGGTCTGCGGCGAGTTCATTCCGGGCTATGCCGAGCTTCTCCAGCCGATGCTGTCGCATCCGAGCGTGAAGGTCATGGGCCATCGAACCGACCTGCCGGACCTGATGCGGCAGAGCGATCTTTTCGTCCTTTCCTCGGTCGAGGAAGGCAGCGCGCTGGTCACCTACGAGGCGCGCGGCTCGGGTTGCGTGCTGCTGGTGTCGGA
>CBFGPU010000066.1:0-8370 GCA_965650715.1 uncultured Haloferula sp.
CGCCGACGCCTGATCACGAGAGCGAGCTGATTCAGCCAACCCGCCCCGGAAGGCTCCGACTTTCCGGGGCTTTTTTGTGTTATTTTTCGATCGCCGGCCAGTGGTAGCGCTCGCTGCTTGAAGCGGCGATGGGGATCATGAAACCGAAGAGTCCGACACCGGTCTCCGACTGGTAGCCCAACAGGCTTCCCGTTCCTGATCGCCTCACCGTCGCCGAGGCATCACCGGCAAACACGCCGAGATTCGTGACTCCGGTTTCGCCGAGGTTTCCGGGCGTCTTCACCGCCAGCGAATTCCGCTCCAGAATGAAATCACCGTGAGCCGCCCGCAGCGTCTCGGAAGCGAGAACCCTTCCGCGCGGGCCCCGCAGCTGCAGCCGCAGTTCCTTCCCGTCCGGCGACGCCCGGAGCTCGGTCTCACGCCCCTCCCTGCTGGTGCTGCCGAGCTGTCCGGTCAGGAAATCATAGAGTGATCGCGTCGATCCCTGGCACGTTCCGGTCTGGTGGTCATCGCTGCCGTTGCGATACACCCCGTCCAGTTGCGACAGACTCTTCAGCGATCCCGCACGGGGCCAGTCGGGATGGGGAGATTGCCGCGACACACAGCTTGCTCCCGCAAGCGCCAGGGCCGCCGCCATCATCCGTGCTGTGTTCATGAGTGGTTCGATAGCGCGGCCGCCAGGAAAGGCGCGGTCCGCGATTTCTTCGACTTCGCCACCGTCTCCGGCGGGCCCTGCGCGATGATCGTCCCGCCTTGGTCCCCCGCTTCAGGTCCCATGTCGAGAATCCAGTCCGCCTCCGCCGCCACTGCCATGTGGTGCTCGATCACGATCACGGTATGCCCTTCATCGACCAAGCGATGGAGCACGTCGATGAGGCGCTTCACGTCCTCCAGGTGCAGGCCCACGGTCGGCTCCTCGATGAGGTAGAGGTTCGAGCGGTTCAGCGTCTTGAGGTTCTTCGCGGAGACGCGGCCCTTCGTCAACTCGGTCACCAGCTTGATGCGCTGCGCTTCGCCGCCGCTCAAGGTCGGTGACGGTTGGCCCAGTTGGAGATAACCGAGCCCCGTGTCCGCCAGCAGCCTCAAGGGCGCGGCGATCCGCGGCTGCGACTCGAAGAACTCGGCGGCCTGCTCGATGGTCATGCGCAGCACCTCGCCGATGTTCTTCTCGCGGAAGCGGACCTCGAGCGTCGCCGGATTGTAGCGCATTTCATTGCACGCCTCGCAAGGCACCCAGGTGCTCGGCAGGAAATCCATCTCCAGCTTCACGCGACCGTTGCCCTCGCAGACCGGGCAGCGGCCGTCGCCCGTGTTGAAGGAGAAACGGGAGGCCTCGTAGCCGCGCACGCGCGAATCGGGAAGCTGCGCGAAGAGCTTCCGGATATCGTCGAACACCTTCACATAGGTCGCCGGACACGAACGCGAGGTCTTGCCGATCGGCGATTGGTCCACCTCGTAGATCGATTGCAGTTTGTCGAAGCCGCTCGCCGATTTCCATTTGCGGACGCCCGTCTTCTTCCCCTCCGCCTTCGCATTCTTGGCCCGCGCCGCATCCGCGATGCACGAGTGCATCAAGGTCGATTTGCCCGAGCCCGAAATTCCTGTTAGAACGGTGAGCCGGCCCAAGGGCACCGCGACATCGATGAATTTCAGATTGTTCGCGCGGCATCCCTCCACCTTCAGCAGCGGATGGTTCTTCGGCACGCCACGCCGCGAGCCCCGCATCGGATGAATGATCGGGTTCGAAAGCGCCCGGTACGTCGGCGAAGCCGAAACATCGAGCATTGTCGTTCCCTCGATCTTGCTTCCGGCCTTCTTGCCTTTCCCCGGCACCTGGTCCTTCTCACTTGGCACTTGGGGCGGCGGCCCCTGGTACACCACCTGCCCGCCGAGACGTCCCGCGCCCGGGCCGAGGTCGATCAGGTGATCCGCACGCGCGATGGTATCCTCGTCGTGCTCCACCACGATCAAGCTGTTGCCCCGGTCGCGGAGCGCCACGAGCGTCTCCAACAGCGCGGCGTTGTCGCGCGGGTGCAACCCGATGGTCGGCTCGTCGAGCACGTAGAGCACGCCGCGCAGGTTGCTGCCGAGCTGCGCCGCGAGACGGATGCGCTGGCTCTCGCCGCCGCTCAACGTGCGGGCCGAGCGGTCGAGCTGCAAGTAGCCGAGGCCGACCTCCTGCAGGAAGGCCAGGCGCTGCCGGATCTCCGGCAGGATATCGCGCGCGATCAAGCTCTCGCGGTCGCCGCCGATCTTGAGCTTCTCGAAGTGCTGCGACGCATGCTCGACCGGAAGCCGCGCGAGATCCGCCAGCGGCGATCCCTGGAAGCGGACTGCACGGCCCTCCGGATTCAAACGTGCACCGCGGCAAGCCGGGCACTCCACCAGTTCCTCGTCCTCCATCCGCTCGATCTTGCGATCCGCATCCATCTCCGCTTCCAGCACGGACTCGTAGCGCGAGGTGTCGAGGTCATGGCGGTGCTTCGGCACCATTCCGTGGCCGCGGCACTCCGGGCACCAGCCGTGCGGCGAGTTGAACGAGAACAAACGCGGATCAAGCTCCTCGAAGGACCGGTGGCAACTCGGGCAGCTCGCCTCGCTCGAAAGCAGCATGAACTTCTTGTCCGGCGTGAACAGCTTCAGCGTGCCCTTCCCGATCTCCAGCGCCCTCGGAATCACCGCTCCCAGCGACTCCTCGGCCTTCTTGCCTTTGTTTGGCACTTGGCCCTTCTCACTTGGAACTTCAGCCACCACCACGTCGATGTCGTGCTCCTTGAAGCGCTCGAGCCGCGTGAATCCCTCCGCATCGCGGAATTGCTTGTCCACGAGAAGTCTCGTAAATCCATGCTTCAGCGCCCATTCCGCCACTTCGGTGTGATAGCCCTTCCGCCCGCGGATCACTGGCGCGAGGATCGAGACCGGACCCTTCTTCAGCAGATCGCGCACGCTCTTCTCGATCGCGGCGAGCGATTGCTTTTCCACCGGCACCTTGCAGTCGGGACAATAGCGCGTGCCAAGCTTCGCATAGAGCAGGCGCACGAAGTTCCATACCTCCGTCACCGTCGCGACCGTGGACTTCATGCCGCCCTGCGACACGCGTTGCTCGATCGCCACCGTCGGCGGCAGGCCCGCGAGCGAATCGAGCTCCGGCTTCTCCAGTTGCTCCGCGAATTGCCGGGCATACGCCGACATCGAGTCGAGGAACCGCCGCTGGCCTTCCGCGAAGAGGATGTCGAACGCGAGCGTGGACTTGCCCGAACCGCTGAGGCCCGAGACCACCACGAACTTGTCGCGCGGGATATCGAGCGAAACGTTCTTCAGGTTGTGCTCCCGCGCCCCGCGCAGCGCGATCACGTTCGCGGGCTTCGCAAAGAGCCGCGGCAGCAAAGCCTCCTCCTTCAGGCGGGAAGCCGCCAGCTTCTCCGGCAGCACGTAAGGCCTCAGGAAGCGCGAGGTTTCCGTATCCATCGCCGCGATCTGCTCCGGCGTGCCCTGCCCCACCAGCTGTCCGCCCTTCGCTCCCGCCTCGGGGCCGAGGTCGATGATCCAATCGGCGCACTTGATGACGTCCAGGTTGTGCTCGATCACGAGCAAGCTGTGACCGGCATCAACCAAGCGCTGGAACACACCCAGGAGGCGCTCGATGTCCGAGAAGTGCAGGCCCGTCGTCGGCTCGTCGAGGATCAGTAGCTTCGAAAGCTTGGCGTCCTTCGTCTTCGGACCCGCTTCGGCGAGGAGCTGGCAAAGCTTCAAGCGCTGCGATTCGCCGCCCGAAAGCGTGTTGAGCGGCTGGCCCAGCTTGAGATAGCCGAGCCCCACCTCGGCCAGCGGCCGGAGCAGCTTGCACACCTGCTCGTGGCGCTTGGCATGCGGTGCGGAAAGGCCCTCGGTTTCACCGTAGAACGCCAGCGCCTCCTCGATCGACAGGTCGAGGATGTCCGCGATCGACTTGCCGAGGTAGTGGATATCCAGCGTCGAGGGCTTGTAGCGCCTGCCGTTGCAATCCGGGCAGGTCACGTGCAGGTCGGAGAGGAACTGCATCTCCACCTTCTCGCTGCCGGCCCCGGCGCAGCGGTCGCAGCGGCCCTCCCCCGAGTTGAAGGAGAAGAAGCCGGTATTCAGGCCGCCGGCCTTCGCATCCTCCGTCTGCGCGAAAAGCTGGCGGATCGGGTCGAAGGCGCCCAACAGAACCGCCGGTGTCGAACGCGGAGTACGGGCCAGCGGCGATTGATCGACCAGCAGCACGTCGCTCAAGTACTGCGTTCCCCGTAGCTCCTTGAGCGGCGCGGGATCGAGCTCCGACTCCTCCTTCTTCAGCTTCCGCGAGAGGTTCGCGTAGATCACGTCGTGCGCGAGCGTGGACTTGCCCGAACCGGACACGCCGGTAAGGCACGCGAAGAGGCCAAGCGGCAGCTCGAGATCGAGCTTCTTCAAATTGTGGCGGCTCGCCCCGCGGATCTCGATCTTCCTCGGCCCCGGCTTGCGGCGCTTCGCGGGAACCGGGATCGACCGCCCGCCCGAAAGCCAGGGCAAGGTGCCGACCGCGGACTTCGCGTTCGCGCGGATCGCCAGGCCGTTCGACACCGGCCCTTGGAACACCAGGCTCCCGCCGTGCTGTCCGGCGGCGGGGCCGATATCGAGAAGCTGGTCCGCCGCGCGCATCACCGCCTCCTCGTGCTCCACCACCACCAGCGTGTTGCCCTTGTCGCGCAGACCGTGCATGACGCCGACCAGGCGATGAATGTCGCGCGCGTGAAGGCCGACGGTCGGCTCATCGAGCACGAAGAGCGTGTTCGTCAGCGAGGCCCCCAGGCAGGTCGTGAGGTTCACGCGCTCGATCTCGCCGCCGCTCAGGGTCCGTGCCGGGCGATCCAGGGTAAGATAGCCCAGTCCCACTTCATTCAAGTAGTGAAGGCGCGAGGCAATCTCCGTGAGGATGAGTTGCAGCGAGGCATCGTGAACCGCACCCGGCACCACGGAGCCGATATTCGCGAACCACTCGCGCAGATCGGTGATCGGCAGCGTCCAGAGGTCGGGCAGGGCCTTCCCCTCGATCTTGTAGCACAGCGCCTCCGGTTGCAGCCGCTTGCCCCGGCAGGTCGCGCAGGTGGTGTAGGAACGGTAGCGGCTGAGGAAGATGCGGACGTGCATCTTGTACGCCTTCGTCTCCAGCCAGTCGAAGAAGCCCTTCACCCCGTACCATCCGCCCGAGCGCCACAGCTCCTCCAGGTCCTCGGGCGCGGCCGTCCTACGATCTCCATAGTAGACCCACTCGCGCTCCGACTCGTCCATGTCCTCCCACGGCGTGTCGATGTCGATCCGCCGCTCCTTGCAACAGCGCAGCAGGTCGCGCTGGCACTCCTCGCCGCGATCGCCTTGGAAGGGCTTGATCACCCCCTTGCGGATGGTGAGCGAGGGATCCGGCACCGCGCGGTCGAGATCGAGGCCGATCACCCGGCCGAAGCCGCGGCATTTCGGACAGGCCCCGAGCGGGTTGTTGAAGGAGAACAAGGCCGGCGACGGCGGGCGCAGCGAGTTGCCCGTGGCCGGATTCGTCCAGGTGGAGGAAAACAGCCGCACCTTGAACTCCGGACCGGAGGCCAGTGCCACATGTCCCTTGCCCAGCGTGAAGGCATGCTCGAGCGCTTCCATCAGACGCGTGCGGTTGTCGGGCGTCACCGGCAGGCGGTCCTGGATCACCGAGATCGAACGCGTCTTGGCCACCTTGGCCGTCGCTCCCGGCTCATCCGTCCGAAACACTTCCTTTCCGATCAACACCCGCAGGTAGCCCTGTTGGTTGAGGAAGGGGAACAAATCCTCGCTCTTCGTATCCGCCGGAATCCCGACCGGAAAGGTCACCAGCACCTGCTCGCCCGGGAGATGCTCGAAGGCCCAGGCCGCCGCGGACTCCGGCGAATCCGGCCGGATCTCCTCGCCCGTGTCGGGGTCATAGCCACGCGCCGCACGGGCATACAGCAGCTTCAGGTAATCGTTGATCTCCGTGAGGGTGCCGACCGTCGAGCGCGTGGTGCGGATGTTGTTCTTTTGCTCGATCGCGATCGCCGGCGGGATGCCATCGATGTGATCCACCACCGGCTTGTCCATCCGGTCGAAGAACTGCCGCACGTACGGCGAGAAGGTCTCCACGTAGCGCCGCTGGCCCTCGGCATAGAGGGTGTGGAAGGCGAGCGAGGACTTCCCCGAGCCGGACGGCCCCGTGACCACCGTGAGCTGCCCCAAGGGGATATCGAGATCCAAGCCCTTCAGGTTATGCTGGCGGGCACCGCGGATGCGGATGACGGGGGCGCTGGGAGCATCGGACGGCTTCTTCTTCGCGGGCACGCGGGGAGATTATGCGGGAAGCCCCGCTCCGCCAGTGGAGTTTTCCAGAAAATGTGGTCAAAAGAACAGCTCGCCATGCAGCCCCCTATTTCTGCGCAGCCCAGCGCAGAATCTCCTCCTCGGACCGTAAGGCTTCTGTGACTTCCAATCGCTTTTCCCCACCCGCGGCCCCATAGGCGGCTTCGATGTCGTCCGCGGCGAATTCGTCTCGGGTGTTGTGCAAAAGCAGCGGATTCGGCGCGGCAAGCATCGCGGCACCTTGGAAAGTGCCGATGCAGCGCAGCCCGGGAGCGAACCATCCGGTCGCAAGCAGGTCGTCGTCGCTCGAGAAATCCAAACCCTCGCAATCCACCGCGACCGCATCGGCCGCCGGTGCTGCCAGCAAGGCCCAAAGGCTGCCGCGGCCGCTGCCCGAAAGCACCACACGATCGACAGCCGGCGAAGTCCGCACCATCTGGCATAGCGTGATCAAGGCCCCGACATGCTTCTGGAGCGCCGTGCGATTGTAGGTGGTGAAATGATCGGAGATCTCATCCGCCGGGTCGCTTCCGAGGACGTGATCGAAGGTAAGAATCGTCAGGCCGTTCCGTTGCTCGATCTGCAGCTCATCTCGCTCCCGTGCCGGCATGTCGGCCACCTTGATCACCACCGTTCCCGCCAGTTGCTCTCGCGCTACCCACTCCGCCGGGGGAGGATCTTTCTTGTTCCGATCCGCGAAGGTCCAAGTGGTCTGCACCGTGTGACGCCAAGCCGGAAGCATCACCGCTTTGAAACGCTCGAAGCCCGTCGGATCCCGGGGCACCAGCTTCTGCCACTGCTTCCGCTGCTCGTCCTTCCGCGCCTCAATGAAATCCGCCATCGTCAGCACATCGTCCGGAAGCTTCCCCCCGGGGAAAACGCGCAGCTCCGCGTCCGGCTCTTTCTGGTACGGGGCTTCCTTGAAGGAGACCGTTTCGGGATGCTCCAGCAGGCGGTGTCCCAGCCAATCATAGGTGGCCTCGCGACTCGTCCGGTTGTAGTTGTGGGGTGCCTCGAAGCACACGTACTTCAGCCGGTCCTCCGCCCCGAAAAGCTTGTAGATGCCCGCGACCGCCGGTCCTTCCACCTCCATCGTCGTCCGCGTCCAATCGCCCGTGGCCCCGACGATCAACTGCGCCCGCGGAGCCGCCGCGGCAGCGATCTCCATGTTCGAATAGTTCACCCGCAGTCCCGGAGCATTCTCGCAAATGCAACCGCCCTGCATCGAGTGACTCACCATCACGACGGGTACCTGCGCCGCGAGCCGGTCATCGACCGCGCCGAGCATGAAGGTCTGCGTCCCGCCGCCCGATTCCCCGGTGCAGGCGAGCCGCTTGCGATCCACGTCCGGCAGGCTCTCCAGGAAATCCAGCGCACGGATGCTATTCCATAGCTGCAGGCCCATCGGGTTGATGCCCCAAAGCTGATCCACCGGCCGCGACCCGTACTTCCGGTGTCCGTCACCGCCTTCGGGCCAATCGGCGAAGCGGGTGTCGTTGTAGCCGATCATGTCATACGAGAACGCGATCATCCCCCTCCGCGCGAAGCCGATGCAGCGGGCGGGGATGCTGTCATTCTCTTCATCCGCCAAGCGTCCCTTGTCCCAATGCCCGTGCGGATTGAGGATCGCCGGGAACGGCCCCGCGCCCTTGCCGAGAGGGCGGTAAAGATTCCCTCCAAGGTAGAAGCCGGGGTAAGGTTGCAGGTGGACCTTCTCGATGGAATAGCCCTCGCGCTTGACCTTTCCGAACACCGTCGCCTTCAAGGGCGCTTTCTCCGGCAGCAGCCATAGCCCGCAACTCGCGAAGATCTGCTCGCGGATCTCCTTGGCGCGTGATTCCCATGCTTCACGGGAGTCCACCTCGGGGAAGCCCCATGGGGAGTTGTGGGTTTTCTGGGCCAAGGCCACGGAAAAGCCCGCAAGAGCCACGTAAGCGACGAACAAGGAGAAGCGCATCGGAGAATGAATCACCTATACGCCTTCGAAGCATGGCAATCTCTCGGTGGAAG
>CBFGPU010000067.1:0-8305 GCA_965650715.1 uncultured Haloferula sp.
GAACACCAGATAGTTGCCGTTCGGCAGCGGCTGCACCTTGTTCACCTGGTCGTCGGGGGTCGAACCGACCAGCGAGTTGTGGGGGCCGACCACCCCCCACCGCCCCAGCCGGCCCGCGCACCACCACACCCCCCCCGCCCCCCGGCGGCGGGATCTCCGGGCGCGCGGGGCGCTTGCCGGCGAGCGGGGACTCGGCCGGAGGGGTGATCGCATGAAACATCAAGCAGGACTTACAGTCAACGACGTGCGACTCACGCAATCGCGTAGGACGCGGGACATCCCAAACCCATGCTTGCCGGGTCTTTCCCACCGCCATTAGTTTCTCAAACATGTTCGCCAACGCGAACAAGCATCCGAAATCCCATGATTCCGCTCCGTCTTCCGCTCCTCGCCCTCCTCGGCCTCGCCGGCAACTTGTCCGCCCAGCAGAAAACCGCCGGCAATCCGGTCTTCGAAGGTTGGTATGCCGATCCGGAGGGCATTGTCTTCGGCGATGAATACTGGATCTATCCGACCTACTCCGCTCCCTATGGCGAGCAGACTTTCTTCGACGCCTTCTCCTCGACCGACCTGGTGAAGTGGAAGAAGCACTCCCGCATCCTCGACACGAAGGACATCAAGTGGGCCAAGCGTGCGATGTGGGCACCCTCGGTCATCGAGAAGGACAAGAAGTACTATTTCTTCTTCAGCGCTAACGATATTCAGAACAACGAGCAGGAAGGCGGCATCGGCGTCGCGGTCGCTAGCAAGCCGGACGGCCCCTTCAAGGATCACATCGGCAAGCCGCTCGTGGACAAGTTCCACCACGGCGCGCAGCCGATCGACGGCTTCGTCTTCAAGGACGACGACGGCAGCTACTACCTGATCTACGGCGGCTGGCGGCACTGCAACATCGCCAGGCTCACGGACGACTTCAAAGGCTTCCTCCCCTTCGAAAACGGCGAGACCTTCAAGTCGATCACGCCGGAGGGTTATGTGGAAGGGCCCTTCGTCTTCAAGAAGGACGGCAAGTACTACTTCATGTGGTCCGAGGGGGGCTGGACCGGCCCGGACTACCGGGTGGCCTATGCGGTCTCCGATTCGCTCTTCGGCCCGCACAAGCGGATCGGCGTCGTGCTCCAGCAGGATGCCGCCGTCGCCACCGGGGCGGGTCATCATTCGGTGATCCACAACAAGAAGGACGACAGCTGGTACATCGTCTATCACCGACGTCCCCTCGGCGAGACCGATGGCAACCACCGCGTCACCTGCATCGACAAGATGGAGTTCGACGCCGACGGCAAGATCAAGTCCGTGAAGATTACCAACGAAGGCGTGGAGGCGAAGAAGCTGAGGTAAGCAAGTTTAACGCCGCCTCCGCAGCAACATCAGCCCGCCCAGCAGTCCCAGCAGCGCCGAGGACGGCTCTGGCACGGTAAAGCTCGCTTCCACTCCGGTGATCTTGAAGCGGTCCACGGAGCCCGGCTTCGGCCTTCCTTGCTGCGCCCCGATCAGGATCGCATTGAAGCCGGACTCGGCGGTGATCTCGATTTCCCGCTCCTCGCTGCTGCGGTTGGAAAGGTCGTCCACCCGCTCGCCGAAGCCGAGTTCAGCGAGATCCGTGTAGGTCATGCCCGCGAGATCCACCGGGCCGCTCAAGTTCGCCGTATAGTAGGTGACGTCGCGGTCCCAGGTTCCGTAAGGGTCGACCGTGAGAGTGACTTCCGAAACCGGGCCTTCGAAGATGAGAAGCACCCAGTCGTTGCCGCGGGCGTTGTCGATTTGGTGTTCGGGCACGCGCGACCCTTCGCCCGGATGGGTCACGCCGATGCCGGTCGCGTAGGTCACTCCCAGCGACGCCTCGAAAGACTGGTTGCGCCGACCGCCGGTGTGGCTCCAGGACGTGGCCGTGAAGCCTTGGCCCCCGTTGGCGAAAACCAACTCGTTGCCGAAGTCATCGTCCCCGCGCGAGCCCGTGGTTTCCCAAGTCATCGATTGGGAAAACGCCGGTAGCGCGAGCGCGATGGCGGCACCTGCCGACAGGGCGGGAAGGTTCATCGGGGAGGGGTGGAGGGTGGGGTGAGAAAACTCCGGGAGAGGGGAGCCCCCGGTCAGCACTCGCGATTTATACTCAAAATATCCTTACAGTCAATCAGTAGCGGACTACGTGATCGCGTGTCGTCGGGGGTGCGGCGTCGGGGAATTGGCTTTCCCATGAGGCGACCACATTGAAAATCCCGCGCCTAACATCGGGAATCTCGATGTTGGCGGGGAAGCAAGCCATTGACGGCGAGCCGTTTGGTTGGTTCCGAGTTCTTGCGGGTGGCTTTTCGCGGGAAGCCCCGCCTCCCCGATCATCTTGATGCGGCTCCTTCAGCAGATAGCCTTGACCCATGTCTGCCGGAAACGCCGTATTGGATTCAGCTCCCGCCCTGATGACTTGTGTCGAGCAGTGGACGGACCGCTTGCCGATCCTCTCCAACGGATATTTCACCGCGCTGCGGAACGACTCGATGCCGCGCGAGTTCTTCGTCCGCACACAGAAGCAATTCTACTTCGCGGTGCGCTACTTTTCCCGGCCGATGGCCGCGCTGATGGCGCGCATGCCCGACTCCGCATCCCGCCAGGGTCTGATTCACAATCTCTCCGAGGAGCACGGTTTCGACGATGAGTCGGAGGGCCAGTCGCACGGCTTCGACCCCGCCGTCGCGCACGATCTCACCTTCCTCGCCTTCCTCCGCACGCTCGGCGTGACCCCGCAGGAGATGACCAGGGAGCGCGAGGCGGCGGGTGTCCGCGCTTTCAATGTCGCGCTCATGGGCGCCTGCCAGATGGAGCGGATCGAGACGGCTTTCGGCTGCCTCGGCGTGATCGAATACGCCTTCGCCGATATCTGCGAGCTGATCGGCCGCAAGGTCGTCGAACGCGGCTGGATCGCGCAGGACGATCTCATCCACTACAAGCTCCACGCGCAGATCGACAAACGCCACGCTGCCGACTTCTTCAAAGTGGTGGACGGAGCATGGAACCGTGATCCCGCCACGCGCGTCGCGATCGAGGACGGCATCCAGCTAGGCCTGTACGTCTTCAACCGGCTTTACGAAAACCTCGACCCCTTGCCCTTCCAAAGCCATGCCGCCTGCTGATGACCGGCCTGCCTTGGCTCCCGAACTAATGCAGGAATTCCACTCCCGCGGCGAGTGGCGGCACGGGGTGCGACTGGCTTGCTTCATCGCCCTCTACCTCGGTGCCGCTGCCATCGCGATCTTCGCGGCCGCCCGGGTGAGCGCGTGGTGGCAGTGGTTGCCGGTTGTGCCGGCCTATCTCTGCGCCGCCGCCTCGCTGCACGGGATCAGCCTTTTCACCCATGAGGCCGTGCACGGCACCTTGTCGCGGAGCCGGATCTGGAATGATGTCCTCGGTGCGGCCTGTGCGATCCCGGTGCTTCAGAATTGCTCCGCCTACCGCGTCCTGCACCTGCGTCATCACAGCCACCTCGGCGAGGACGGCGATCCGGACCACTATGCAAATTACACCCGCTGGACCTGGATGATCTTCACGATGAACTGGGCCAGGCTTCTGATCGGCTACCCGGTGTATATCGTTGCGATCCCCATCCTCGGCTTCAAGCACGGCACGGCAAAGGCACGCGCCGGCATCCTCGCCGAGGTGGCCGCGACCGCGCTGCTTGTCGGGGTGATCGCCGCGTCACCGGTCCCGGCGGCATGGATCTGGCACGGCTGGCTGATCCCGATGCTCTTCATCAATACCATGGTGAATATCCGCGGCATGAGCCAGCACACGCTGTTGGAGCATTCCGATGACGAGATCCGCGGTACGCGCAGCATCCTCACGGTGCCGCTGGTGCGCTTCTTCATGTGCAACGAGAACTACCATCTCGAGCATCACCTTTACCCCGGCATCCCCTGGCACCAGCTTCCGAGGGTACACGCCGTGTTGGAGAAGGAACTGCGGGAGAGGGGTGCACCCTATATCCCTTCCTATTCCTCGTTCGTCCGCCAGTTCGTTCTTGGCAGCATCAAGCGATGTCCGCTTGGCTGGCGGCACCGATGAGTTCGATGCCGGATCTGCCATCGCCCGATTCATGGGCGATCGATGCCGCAGCTTGGCCCTTGGCCTTCGCGCAGGTCAGGGAAGACCCGCGCCTCGACATGGAGCTGGTCCGCAAGCTCCCGCCGGGTGCCACGGTGGTCATGATCGCATCGGGTGGCGACACCGCCGCCTGCCTGGGACGGCTACCCCTGACCATCCATCTCGTGGACATGAATCCGGCCCAGCTCGCATTGGCCCGGATGAAGTGGCGACTCGCTTCCGGCATTCCTTCGGATGAAGCGGCCGGCTTGCTCGGTCACTTGCCGATGAATCCATTCGCACGGCATCGCGGCTTGGCCGCACTCCAGGATGAACTCGGACTGGAGGAAGATGTCTTCGGACCGCCGGATCGCGTGGCGGAACTCGGCCCTGACCACTGCGGGCGCTACGAGCACACATTCGCCGAATTGCGCGTTCGTCTTGCGCCATGGAGAGATTCCATGGAGGAACTGTTGGCCTCGCCGCTGCCGGTCGCCGATTTCGAGACCAGACCCCTCGCCGCCGCGATGAACGAGGCGTTTGCGGAAGTGATGTCCTTGCAGAATCTCGTCCGACTCTTCGGTGCGGAGGCCACGCGGAATCCCCGGCGTCCCTTCTGCGACCACTTCGCGGCCCGGACGCGCGAGATCATCGGCCGCATGGCACCGCGCTCGAATCCATTTCTCCGCCAGATCCTCGCTGGCGATTTCCATCCCGCCTTCCGTTACGATTGGCTGCAAGCGAGCCATGCCCTGCCCGCACGACCGGAATGGCATCACGGCAAAATGACCGAGGTGCTCGGATCGATGCGTCCCGGAAGCGCCGACCTGGTCCATCTCTCGAACATCCTCGATTGGCTCTCTCCCCCGGAGGCACAGGCTGCGCTTCACGCCGCCCGCCGGGTGTTGCGACCGGGCGGCAAGGTGATCATCCGCCAGCTCAATTCGACGCTCGGGATTCCCTCGCTGGAATCCGGGCTGGTCTGGGACACGGCCCTCGGCCAAGCCATGGAGCGCCGCGACCGCAGCTACTTCTATCCGCAGATCCATGTCGGCCGCCGCCCATGAATCTTCATCACTTCACCGCGAAGGTTCCTCCGGAGATCGGCCGGGCGCTCGTGCGCTTCGAGCGGGAATTCACCTATCCTCTCGGAACCCGCGCCCGCTTCCGGATTTCGCACGGTGAGGACTACCTGCCCTTCTTCCAAGCGATGGGCGAGCCGGACATCATGGTGCTTGAGAAGAATGATGAGGTCCTCGGATGCCTCGCGAGGGTCAATCGCCACCTCATCCTCGATGGCGAATGCCTTGAGGCACACTACCTTTGCGACCTCAAACTAAGCGTCGCATCCCGTGGGACGACCGCACTGCCCCGCCTGATTCGCGAAACGAAAAGCGTGATCGAAAGCAGTGGATCCAGGAGTTGCTACTGCATCGTGATGGGCGGCACCGGAAAGCTCCCGACGGACTACACCGGTCGCCTTGGCGTGCCCCGCTTTGAGAAGCTGGGGGATATCGTCGTCCTGAGGCTTGAGCCGGTCACCGCAAGTCGCCTCACCGGCAAGACGGTGTCACCCGCCGTCTTTGAAGAAGTCTCCCGGGGTTTACCCCGGTCCGGTTATTCGGCTCCCGGAGCCGATCGCACCGCTCGTTCCCTTGTCGAACCGATTTATTTTGTCACGGAGAACGGCGACGCCTGCGGGATCATCGAGGACACCCGGAAGGGCAAGCGCTTGTTCGTCGAAGGCGGCGGCGAAATGCTTTCCGGTCACCTCTCCCGTTTCGCATTCGACTCGCCGGAGGCCGCCGGCCGCTTGCTTCGCGATGCCGTGTCGATCGCCCGCGACGCCGGCCTTCCCGCCCTTTTCACCGCGCTGCCCGCAAGCAAGGCGGGAGCCGCCGTCGCCGGATTGCAAGTCCTCCAGATCACCGTGGCTCCTGCGGGCGTCTACGGCCACGCGCTCGAGGCCGGCCACGACTGGTGGATCGACACCGCCGAGATCTGACCCGCGCCCCGCACGTCGGATCTTGGCACGCCCGATGCTTTTTCCCCGTCACCAGTCGTCCACGACGACAGGCGGTCCGGCCGGATGATCTGCGGGTTCATGGGTTTCCCCGCGGTGCATCGGTCGGGCCGCTTTTTTTCTTTCAGCGGCGTCTGCGGAACGCGAGGCTTAGTACGGCCACTCCGACCAGTAGGGGCGCGGAAGGCTCCGGCACCGGGATGAATTCGCCGAAGCCCGTGGTGCCGCCGCCCGTCAGGCCGAGATCGCCGTCCAGAGCTCCGAAAATACCGCGATTCTCAGTCGCCAACCCGAATTGAGAGGTGGAGAACCAATCGAAGCGGATCGAGGAGACATCATGGTAGTAGAGGATCATCCCGCCGTCCGCGGTCGTTTCGGGGTGACCCTCACCGCGCGAATCGAAGCGGAAATTCCCAACCTCGTCGTGGACGTGGATCCCGCTGTTTTCGTGGAGACGGTAACCCGCAAGGCCGTCGCTGCCGAAGGCCCGGATCGACTCGGATTGGTAGGGTTCGCCATCGTGATCGTAGATCAGGAAGCGCACGCCCGGCAACGTCATTGGCACGCTGAAGTCGGTGCCGCCTTCGAAGAACGATAGCGTCCACGCGATGCCGCCGGTCTCCTGCGCGTAGTTGCCGTCGTGCCGGTAGTAAACGCCCAGGTCGTTGTTGCCCGCGCTCCCGTTGTAATCCGGGATCCAGCCGACCCACTCGTAGGTGCTGGTGGGCCTGAAATTCGAGGTCTCGCCGTCTGTCAAACCGATTACCGAGACACGGACATCGACGGAGGTGCCGTTGTAGCTGCCTGCTCCGGCGAAATCGAGATACGCCTCCGGAGCGTAGTAGGGCCCGAGCGTCGAGTTGTTCGGATACATCGCCCAAGCCGGCTGGACGTTGTTGCTGAAATCCAGATCGACGTACGATTGCCCCGCAGCGCCCGAGATCAGCGCGAAGAGGGCGAAAGCGGAGCGGGTGGCGACACTCGACATGGGCACGGGGGACGAAACAGCGCCGTGCGTCTAGCAGTTCACGGCCTCCGGGGCGACAAGAAAAGCCCCCGCGATCACGGAGGGTCAAACCGGTGGAGGTGTCAATCGAGCTTCGAAGCGAGGGCCCGGGCGAGAGCTCCGACGTTCTCGTCGTCGAAGAGCGTCAGATGCCGGCCGGGCACCGGAACGATCTCCAATCCTTCCCCGGCAAACCCGGTCCAGCCGTAGTCCTCGGGCCACTCGACCTTGTCGCTGGCGGTCATCGCCTTGAAGAGGGTGATCCTGCCGTTGAAGCGGCGGGGGCGGAAGGCCTGCATCGCGCGCCAGTTTTCCTCGCGGACCTGTACCCGGCGCAGGTCGCTGTGGGCTTCAGCCGGGCCGCTGCCGAGCGCGGCGGCGACTTCCGCCTTCACCCTCCGGTTGGTGGCGATGCCTTCGGCGATGCGCTCGCGCAGGCGCTCCAGCCGGGATGGCAGGGGCAGGTCGTGCTGCTGCTGCCAGAAGGCATTGAAGCGGCCGGTGAGCGAGTAGCGCTTGGCGGGTGCGGTCGGATTGTGGGTGTCGAAGAGGCCGAGGAATTCCACCGTGTGTCCGCGTTCCTGGAGGATGCAGGCCATCTCGTGGGCGACCACGCCGCCGAAGGAATAGCCCGCGAGGCGGAAGGGTCCGCCGGGGTGCACCGAGAGCAGGTTCTCCACGTAGGCCGCGGCGGTTTCCTCGACGGAAGCCGGAGTGATGGGCCCGCTGCTACTGAGGTCGAGCGACTCGATCGCGTGCAGCGGGAAGCGCTGCGGCATCAGTTCGGCCAGGCTGCGGTAGAAGAGGACACCGCCGTCGCCGCCATGGAGGCAGAAGAGCGGGGTGCCGTTGCCGGACTCCGAGAGCGTCACCAGATGACCCTTGCCGGCACCGGTCGGGAGGCTGGCTTCGGCCTGCGGGCAGAGCAGGGCGGCCAGCGCCGCGATCGTCGGATGGCCGAGCAGTGCGGCCAGCGGGAGGGTCCGGCCGAATTCGCGGTTGATCCGCGAGAACAGGCGCAGTGCGAGCAGCGAGTGGCCGCCGAGCGAGAAAAAGTCGTCGTCGCGACCGATCTCCGGGATCTGTAGTAGTTCGCCCCACAGCGTTGCGAGCTTCCGTTCCGTCTCGCCTTCGGGAGCCGCATAGGTCTTGGCCTCGGCCACCTTGCGGGCGCCGCGAAGGACGCCCCCGAGCGGGCCGGGGGC
>CBFGPU010000068.1:0-8180 GCA_965650715.1 uncultured Haloferula sp.
GCGGCTCTACGGGGAGCTGGATGGCCCCCTTAGCAATGCGGTGGACTCCGCCATCTGCTCGCTGCGGCGGAAGCTATGCCCGCCGGGCACGCCACCGCTGATCCACACCCGGCGCGGACTCGGCTACGTGCTGGAACCATGATCTCGATCCGCTGGCGTCTGACGATCCTGCTCTGCTTGGCCATGGGCGCGCTGCTGGTGGCCACCGGCCTCGGAGTTTTCACGGGCATGAGGCACGTGCTGCGTGATCGCTTCGATGAGACGCTCACCGCGAAGGCGCGGGCGCTGATCACCGCCTCGGAGATCGATGACGGGGACTTCGAGATCGACCTGACGGTGCAGGACTTCGCGGGCTTCGGCTCGGGCGGTTCGGACTTTTTCGAGATCCGACGAATGGATGGCAGGCTCTTCATGCGCTCGCCCTCGCTGGTTTCCGCGGGGATCGAGATTGGCAAATCGGGCAAGCCGCCGGAGAGCGACGCCGCGCGGATCCGCGAGGCCAAGCTGGGCGACGGCCGGCCAGCGCGATTTTACATCCAGCGCTTCTTTCCGAAGGGGGACAAGAAAGGCCGCTTCAAGGATCTTTATCTCTTGGTGGCCAGCCCCGCGCAGGGCCTGCACATGGAGTTCGCGCTGCTTGGCACGGTTCTGGCGGTGGCGGGTGGCCTGGCACTTTTGCTGATGGTGCCGTTGGTCCGCATCGGCTTGGGGCGTGGCTTGCAGCCGCTCGACCAACTCTCGCGGCAGCTGCGCGGCATCCGCCCGGAGAATCTGGATCAGCGGCTCGATACGGTGAGGTTGCCGGCGGAGTTGGTGCCAGTGGCTGTCAGCCTGAACGAATGGCTGTCGCGGCTCGAGGCGTCCTTCGAGCGCGAGCGGCGCTTCAGCAGCCACGCTGCCCACGAACTCCGGACGCCCTTGGCCGAACTTAAGAGCATGGCCGAGCTCGGCGCAACCTGGCCGGAGGAAGCGACCTCCGGGCGCTGCGCGGAGATGGTTACGGTCGCCAATGAGATGGAAGTCTTGTTGGAAAAACTCTCCCTTCTGGCCCGTGCCGATGCGGGACGCCAGCCGGTGACAAGGGGGGAGGTTTCAGCCCCGGCAACCATTGCTGCCGTGATCTCCCGCTTGGAGGAGAAGGCGAAGAGCCGGGGCATTGCCTTCGAAGTCCGGGTGGAGCAAGAGAACGTGTCCACCGACCCGGTCTTGTGGGGCGCGATCCTGCAGAATCTGTTAGGCAATGCGGTATCGCACGCGCCGTCCGGCTCACGGGTGAAAGTGGCCTTTGCAGACGGAGTACTCACCGCGGTCAATCCCGCCCCGGATCTGGCCCGAGAGGATCTGGAGAAGTTGTTCGAGCGTTTCTGGCGGAAAGATGAGGCGCACAGCGCCTACGGCCACTCCGGCCTCGGCATGTCGATCGTGAAAGCCTGCGCCATCCTGCTAGGCGGCGAGTGCCGGGCCTCGTTGGAGGCAGGGGAGCTGAAGGTGGAGGTGAAAATGCCCCGGTAGGCAGGTTTGCTCTCCGGGGCGGGCGGTCCCGATTCTTCCGAGGAGCCCTTAGATCTCGTCCTTGGCGAGCCAGCGGAAGCGTTTGATCTCGAAGTGTCGGCCGAAGTCGGCGGAGGCTTCGTCACGCTCCGGGTTGAGGCCGGTCGAGTCCGGGGCGACCGGCTCCGGAAGACGCTGGACGACGGCTTCGCACCAAGCCTCGGCTTCGACCGTGCCATCGGCGGCGGTCGAGCTGCCGTAGGCCCGGACCACGAAGGTGTCGGAGCGGGCGGACAACGCGGGGCCGAGGAACTGCAGCACGTCCGCCTGGGTGAGGAAGCCGAGGGCGCCCCACGCGGTGGTGTCCGGCTTGTTGCGCTGCTCCATGCGGGTCGGATCCGAAATGTGATCGGGGTGAGTGTAGTTCGGGAGCGACATGGAGTTGTCGAGCGGCCACTCGGCTTGGAAGGCGGAGTTGATCCCGGCGCGGTCGATGGCTTCCTGAAGCGCGCCCTTCTTGCCGGTGGAGTCGTTGGCGAGCCGCCGGTTCACGAAGTCGCCCATGGAGAGGAAGGGGCCGCGCAGCTTCACCTGGCGCACGATCTCCTCGGCGAGGCGGCGCACCTCGGCGCGCTTGAGGGTCCGCTGGCCGCTCCAGGCCTCGCGCGAATCGACCTCCGAGCCGTTGAATTCCCCGCCGAGTCCGGGGATGCGCGGAAAGGTCACGACGTCATCGCCGAACCGGGCACCGACGCTGGAGAGAAGGACCGACTCCCACGCCGTCACGCTGGTGGAGTTCACGTTGAATGCTCCGTCCACGCCGAGGCGCGAGGCGGCGCGGTGGAAGTCGAGGATGTCATCGCCGACCGTGTCGGTCCCGCCCGGCAGCAGGCGCATGCGGCCGTTTGGCAGGGGGGCATGGACGGGATCGGAGAGGAAAGACGACTTGTCCGCGGACGAGCCGCTCGACAGGAAGAACTCATCCCAGAGCGAGTGGTTCAGCTCGAAGCTGAGGTCGTAGATGAGGTTCTGATCGATGGCGATCTGGTCGAGGAAGCTGCGGGCATGGTAGGCCCAGTTGTCTTCGTTGGTGGTCGGATTGCCATCGTTGGTATCGGAGCGACCATCGGTCGCGTAGCCGATGGAGTCCTGGTTCCAGCCGCCCTTGTCGCGGTTGATGCGCTCGCTGCGGCGCGGCTCGGTGCGGTCCAGTCCGACCCGGGGATCGGCGAGCGAGTTGCCGAAGGCGTAGCCGGGGTGCCACATCAGGGGCGAGAAGTTCACATGCTGGAACGCGCCGAGCGAGGAGACCTCGGCACCGCGGCGGGGAATGTCGAAGAGGATGCGGGGGTGGAGGAACTTCACCGGCTGCTCGAAAGGATCGCCACGGAATACGCCGTTCTCGAACCGAGGCGTCATCTCGTTCCAGTCGATCGCGGCATCGAAGAGGTCGCGGGTGTAGATCCCGAAGAAATTGGGCGCGACGTCGGTGACGTTGTCGAAGGGATTGCGGAAGAAATAGGAGCCCCGCATGTTCCAGTTCGCCATCGGAGCGCAATCGAAATGGGAAGTTCCTGCAAGGCTGCCGGAACCGATGCGGTTCGAGGCATGTTCGTCGAACCAGCGCAAGCGGAAGCCATCGCGGGTCCGCCGGTCGGGTGCCGCCTGGATCACGGGGTTTTCGACCGTGGAACTGACGAAGGTCACGGGGTCGATGTTGCTCCACTCGACCGGCATCTCGTCCTCGTCGCCGTACTGATAGGCACAGGAGATGAAGCGGGCCGTCGGCAACTTGTTGAAGGCGGCCTGGTCCATCGATCCTCCGCCGCCCGTCAGCGGCTTCCAGATCATCCGGTAGTCGTCCGCCTGGGTGTAGCCGCTTTGTTGGACCTCGCCGGGAGGCTTGGCCTGGACGTATTCGCGCCAGTGCTTGGGAATGCCCGGCAGGCAATTCGGCTTCACGCCGGGCGACGGAGGCCAGCCGGAGGAAAAGGGTTGGAAGAGGGGAAAGCCGTCGTAGCGCGAGTCCTGATAGAAGCTGCGCGAAGGGCTGGGACCCACGCCCGGGGAGAGGACGTTCGACGAGTATTCGAGTTCCGAATAGAGCTTGTTGGAAGAAGGCGACCACATCACGGACTGGCCGGGGCCGAGGGTGGCACCCTGCATGCGGAAGTACATGTTTCCCGGTTGGGCGCCTCCGTCCAGGGTGTTGTTACCCATGCCCCAGAACATCCCGTAGTTCTTGATGGAATTGTTCTGCATGGTGACCTGGATCATCTTTTTCCCGTTGATCTGCAGGTTGATCATCGAATCCCCGACGGTCATTTCGAAGTTGTAGGGATTCCAGAGGACCACGCGCGGATAGAGGTGAAGGCGCATGCCGTAGGGACTGGTGGCATCGACGCCGGGGCGCTTGTAGTAGCTGACGTTGTAGTAGAGGGAGCCCTCCGCGAGCACGGGCGCGAGGTCGGTGTCCGCGAGCTTGCGGAACTCCACCTTGGTGCCGGTGGTTTCGGGATAGTCGGCGGAAGTGCGGTAGCTGCCGAAGGGAGCTTGCTCGGCACGCCGGGCCCAATCGCGGAGCAGGCCGAAGGTCGGGGAGATGGTGGCGAATCGTTCCGCCTCGCCGGGGCTGCCGGAAATGTCATCCGCGGCACCATTCCGCGGTCCGACCAAGCGGTCGCTTTCGCTCAGACCGAGCGAAGCACCACTGCCGCTGCCTTCATCGCCGATGGAATCGTCCCCGATCAGGAACGCGGTCATGTCCTTCTTCAGGCCTCCCTGCCGGACATCTGTGAGAAGGCCGAGGGAATCGGTGGTGAGATCGTGGAAGTGGGCTTTCGCGAGGTCTTGGTCGGTGCCGCCGAGCGGGAGCTGGCCCAAGGTGAGCATTTTGCCGCGCTGTTGGTTGTCCATGTCGGTCCGGGAGCCGATGGCTGCCATCGAGGCATCCTGCGATAGCATGGAAGCGCGCAGGGAGGCCAGGGTGGCGGAGGAATCCCGCGAACCATCCGGGGTGGCGACATTCGCCCTCAGCCCGAGATCGCCTACCCACCACGCGTAGCTGCCGCGGATTTCCTCGCCCTCCGTCAAGTCGACGCGGGGGGCGGAAACCGTGCTGCCGGGGTCGTTCTCGTTCACGGTTCCGGGGCCGACCAGTTCGATCAATTCATCCTTGCCGGGGATGTGGTTGTCGGAGCCTTGCCAGTAACGCAGCTTGCCTTCGTTCCCGCTCACCAGAGCGGTGGTCCTTTCGTCCTCGCGGTTCCAATTTCCGATGGAGCGCAGGTCATACAAGCCGCCGTCATCGCCATTCCGCTTGATGTAGGGGGAGCCGTCCTCGCGGACGGACTTCCAGACGTTCACCCAATGCGGCTGCGGGAGCTTGGACGCCTGGGTGGGGCCGACGGTGTCTTCGAGCAGGCGCGAGTCCGCGCTCACGCGCTGGTCCGGGCCGAGGTGTTTCTGAAGCTGGCCGATGGCCATGGCCAAGGCGAGGCGTGCGTTGGCGCGGGCCTGATCCCGCGCGACCTGGGAGGCGGACTTGCGGACCTCGATCGTGGACAAGCCCAACAGGCCGATGATGAGGATCGCCAGAAGCGGCAATACCACGAGGGCGGAGATGAGAGCAAAGCCCCGCTCGTGAAGGTTCTTGATGCGACGCGTGAACGACATGGGAAATGCGCGGGGAGAGTCGGTGAAAATTCCGGTTGAATGAAGCTTCGGGTTGTCACGGTTCCGTGGCACAAGTTTTCAAAATTGCGCAGGATGATGGCGGATCTGTAACCGGGGAGGCGACCGTGGATGGCTGCCGGGAGGCGTGTGAGCTTCCACCGCAGATGGAGGGGGTGAACGCAGATGGCGGTTGGATTTGGACCTCGATGGATGGGATCAGGGGAATTCCAAAAGAGAAAAGCAGCCGCCTAGAGGGCGGCTGCCTGGGGGTTGGAGTTGTGGATTCCAGCGGCGGATCAGGGCGTGCCGTAGGCGACGTCGAGACGGAAGAATTTCTTCCCGGTCTTGGGCACGGTCAGCGAGATACTATCCGGGCCGTTGATGGCACCAGCTTCGGTGTTCCATTCCACCAGATCGGAACTCGAGACGATGCGATAAGCGAGGTTGGCATCTGCCTTCGCTTCGTTGCCCTTGAGGAAGGTCAGATTGTAGGTCGATCCGCCATCGGCGAGGCCGGGCAAGGTGCTGTGCTTCCGCGGGTCGAGGCCGAGGGCGTATTCCACGAGCGCCGGGATGTGGTCGCGGTCGTTGTCCGAATCGTGCGAGATCCCGGCGGCACCCTTGCTTTCCGCCCAGGTCTGGAACGGGGTGGGGGGGGTGGTTTCCGCGGTGATGATGCGCAGCGACGGCTCGGCACCCGGGTAGGTCGCGACGGCACCCGGCCAGAAAATCTGCCAGCCGTCGGTGGTGTCCGGCTTCACGTTGATGCCGTAATTCGGATAACCCGCGCGCCATGCCTGCACCATGTTGGTCACATCGAAGTAAGCGGCACTCGTCTGGCCCATGCCGGTGGCACGGCTGACTTCCGGACCGAAGTCCACGTCCGGCACCGGACCGGCGGGGCCATAGGAAGTCGTCGTGGTCCAATCGGTCAGCATGCGGTGGACGGTGAAGGCACCGGGGCTGTGGGCATTGGTGCTGCCTTCCACGATGAGCTGGGTGCCGGTGGTGAGGACCAGTTCGGCCCGGACGATTTCCTCGTCATCCGGGATCGCGCCGGCGGTGCTGCCGAAGTCAACCGGGAAGCGGATCAGCGCTTCCTGGCTGGCATTGAAGATCTCGTCGAGGAAGCCGGTGATGAGCGCTTCTCCATCGGTGGTTCCATTGACCGGATCGATCCGCGCGGAGCGGTCGGCGGGGAAGGTGTAGGTGGAGATGGTGGAAGTCACGTAGCTGATCACGAGCTTCGGACGCACGCTGGCGTTGGTGTTGCCTTCCGAGCAGAGCTGCCAGCCATCGGCGGTGCCGCCGGTGAAGATGGAGAAGCCCATGTTCGGGGTCGAGGAGGGATCGGCCGCGAGTTCATCGGCCCAGTGACGGACCAGCGCCGTGACATCCGAGACCTCCACCTGGCCATCCACCATCGAGCCGAAGCCTGCGACGGGCAAACCGGAGGAACCGCCGCGCGCACCTTCGAGGCCGAAGCCCAGGTCGAGATCGGCATAGGTGGTGTTGGCGTCGAAGGGCACGACGAGGCGGTCCACCACGAAGGGGCCGGGAGAGGCCGAGTTCCCGCCGGTCTGGGTGGTGATCATCAGTTGCGCCTTGGCGATCTTCGCCCCCGGCGGGATCTGGCCGGAACCGGTGCCGAAGATGCCGTCGAAGCGGATCAGGGCGTTCTGGTCCGCGCTGTCCGCATGGCCCGGGTAACCGTCCACGTAGAAAGCCCCCACCGTGCTGCCGAGGATGTTGGTGTAAACGGGATTGCCGTTGGCATCGAGCACCGCGTTCTTGCCGATCTGTTTGCTGATGGTGCCGGTGTAGCCGTTCACCCCGTTCTGGAAGGACACGGTTTCCACCGGGACGACGGAGGCCGCGTTCTGGATCGTGCCCACCGCCTGGAAGGGCGTGGCGGTGTAGCCGCTGCCCGCGAGGAGCGAGAGCTTCACGGTCTCGTCGAATTCGAACTGGCTGTCGGTATTGATGGTGATTGTCACCGTGGCGGTGGCGGAGTCCGCGGCGAAGGTCACGCTGCCGGACGGAGCCGGGTAGTCGGTGCCGCCGGAGGCGTCGCCCGAGACCGCGTAATTCACCGTCAGCGGAGCGGTGAGGTCGCCGGTGCGGGTGAAGGTGAACTCGAGCGTTTCATCGGCGGTGTTCTCCGCGGCGATGCCATCGGTCGTCTTCACATACACCTCGTCGCCGACGGGCGCGGTCGGTGCGATCGGCACGGCAAGGAAGCGGAAGCCGCCGGTCTGCGGGTTGCCCGAAACACCGGGAAGGTCGTGCGAGAAGACCATGAACTTGTTACCAGAGGCATAGTAGGAGTAGACGTTGTCTCCGCCGTTGCCGGCCTGGTAGTCGGCGGTGATGAAGAGCACCGTGTTCGAAGGGTTGACCACGCTGCCGTCGCCGAAGGTGATTTCATAAGCGGCACCGACCTCGCGGGTGGTGGCGCCGATGGCTTCGAGCGTTCCGTTCAGCGGGACGAGCGAGCCGTTGTTCAGGATGCGGCCGCTATAGACGCCCGTGGCTTCCTGCGGGATGTAGAGGAAGGAGAAGTCGCCGTTCTCGGGGTTCTGGATGTTGTCGCGGTTGATGACCACCCAGCTGATGCCGGTTTGGCCGATCGAAGAGATGTTGTCGGCTCCCGTGCCGGTGCCGGAACTCAGCGAGATCATGTTACCGGTGAGCGGGAGGCCGGTGATCGGGTAGTTCCCGGCGCCCGGGTTCGTCACCGTGATGCCGGTGGGAAGGTTCGCGCTGGAGCTGATCGTGCCATCGGCATTGACGTTCGCGCCGGTCCAGCCATTCGCGTAGGGGAAGAAGCCGAGGGCGAAGCGGCCGGATTCCGGGCGGGTGGCGGGATCGGCTGCGCCGTCCTGCGCGATGTCCGTCGTGGCGAGTGCGTAGTTGCCACCTTCGTTGCGCGGGATGACGAGGTTGTCGATCGAGCCACGGGTGGTGGTGTCGAACCAGTTGTTACCGGCATAGTTCGTGGCGAAGAGGATGCC